>NZ_CAXYKL010000023.1:0-10017 GCF_964277725.1 uncultured Novosphingobium sp.
GGATGTTCGTCCAGCTTGGGATTGTGCAACTGCTCGGACATGTCCGCTTCCTTTGTTCGTCATGTGTTCCATGGCAAAACGAAGCGGAATGCCCGAGAGTTCCCCCGCCCCCAAGGGCAGGGGAAGAGACAGGATCAGAACCGGGCGCGCACGCCGCCGTAGATCGCCCGGCGTTCTACCGGATAGTAGATGGCGGAATTCGCCGCCGCCTGGATGACGGCCGAGATGTCGCCCACGGCCTTCTTGCCCGTCAGATTGCGCGCATCCACGAACACGTCGATGCCTTTCGTCAGGCTGGCGGCCGCAGTGATGCCCAGCAGGGCATAGCCGCGCATGCGCTTGGTGTTGCGATAATCGGCGAAGGCACCTTGCGGCACCCACTCCAGATTGGGCGAGAGATGCATCGCATCGGTGCCCAACCGCACCTCGCTACGCAGCACATGACGCGGCACCACCGGCAGGCGGTTGTTACGGAAAACCGCATCGTCACGGAAGCGGAAGTCCGAATATTGCCATGTCTGCCGCAGACGCAGCCAGTCAGTCGGCTCCAGTGCCAGACCGGCTTCTACACCTTGATGCAGCGTGCGATCGGCGTTGAACGTCGCCGCAGGAATGCCGCCGTTCACGTTCACGTTGTACTGCAGCAGTTCGCCCTTCAACGTGGCGCGATAGAGCGAGATGTCCCAGCTGAGCGGCCCCTTTACGCCGCGCGTGCCGATCTCCGCCGTCCATGCCCGCTGCGGCCGGATCGCGCCGATGAAGGTGCTGGTCGTGCCCACCGTCTGAAACACCTCGCCAAAGCCGGGAAATTCGGCCGATCGGCTGTAGTTCGCATAGACCTGGACATCGCGCGAAGGCTCAAACAGCAGGCCGAATTTGGGCGAGAACTGGTCGAAGCTGATGCCGCCATCCTGCGTCGGCGTGGCGGAGGAGCCGACGCGGCGCTTGCGAAAGCCATCGGCGTAGATTCCACCGACGATCAGGGACAGACGCTCCACCGGGCGGAAGCGTACCTCGCCATAGATATTCGCGGTGCGCGCCTGCTGATCGGCATCGAGGGTCAGGCGGCCCCGATGGCCATTGACGTTCACATATTGCCGCGCCCGCGTGGTGCCGCGCCGGATTTCGCCGCCCAGCGTGAACGCGAACGGCCCAGCTTCATGCTCCAGTCGCGCGAAGCCGCCGAAGTCGGTGGATTTCTGGTCGATCACCTGGAAGATCGGGTGAAACAGGTCCTTGGAATTTAGGAATGCACCCACCAGCAAGCGGGTGTCGCCCATGTCAATCATGGTGCGGTTCTGAAAACGGATCGAGTCGATATCACGCTGCTGGTCGTTGGCAAAATTGCCGGTCCTGGGCCGCGTCAGCGCAACCTGCTCGGTCAGCGCGCCGGGCAATTCCTGGCGAATGCGGTTGGTGCTGACATAGAAACGGGTGGTCACCTGATCGGACAGTTCCAGCTTCACATTGCCGTTGGCACGCACCGAACTGCGCTTGGCATGATCGCGATCGCCATCGCCGGTGTCAGCGCTGATCGCGCCCCATGCGCTGGCCCGTTCATCGCCGAAACCGGCCGAAACCAGTCCGCGCAGGAAATCGTAGGAGCCGCCGTCAAGCCGGGCATAGATGCCCCGCGCGCTATCGCCGGTTGGGGTGACGCCGTTTATCGCGCCACCCAGCGTGCCTGAGCCGAAGCGCAAGGCATTGGCCCCGCGATAGACCTCCAGATGATCGAAGAAGATCGGCTCCAATTCCTGAAAATCGCCGTTGTCGTCCGCCAGATTGATCGGCACGCCATCCTGCAGCAGCGTCAGGCCGCGCATGTGGAACCCGCGTGACAAGCCGGAGCCGCGGATCGAGATGCGCACCTCCTGGCCGAAGCGCGGCTGAGTGTAGACGCCGGGCGAGAACGCCAGGGTATCGCGCAGGGAAACCACCGTCTTGTCGGCATAGTCCTGATACGTAACCACGTCCGCGCCGCCGGGCGTCTGGCGAACGCGGGCCTCCGCCGCATCGCTATCGGAGCGCGCGGTGACGATGATCGTGGGTTGCTCCGCCTCGTGGGCGAAGGCAGGCGTGGTGAGCAGGCTCGCGAAAGCGAGCGCCGTGAAAGAGCTTTTCATCGTAGAATTCCTGAACCACCGGCCTGCGCGCCTCTGGCGCGGGCCGGATCTGTGTCATGCGAGTCGGCTCCCGATGGAGCCTCGAAGGTTCAGGTGAGAAGTGGTGGCCCGCGCAGCGGCGGCCGCAGGAACGCGTGGCGGGTAAGCCTTGGCGCAACCAGCGGCGCAAGGCCCACCGCGATGATGAAGGCGAGCGCAAGCGCGAGCAGGAACGGATCGGCGCCGGCCGTGCCCGCCATGTCCAGAGCGCTGAACGGACACGTCTGGCTCTTCGCGTGCTGGGTCGCCCGCTCCTGCGGAGTCTCGCGCTGCGGGACGATCACCTGCTTAGTCAGATGCGTGCCCGCGGCATCGCCACAGATCGCGATGGTCATCACCTGGCCGACATCACGCAGCATGTATCCGCCGGGGACCAGAGCCTTCATGGCGAACGCCAGCGCCACCAGCCACAAGGCCAGTCGCCGGTTGCGCAACAGGATCTGACGGAGCCCCCTCATCGCGGCGGCCCATAGCCGCGACGGCACACCATGTCACCCGCGTTCATATCACGCTGTGTTGCCCGCCTGCTTCACTCGCCCTAACATCCCCCTTGCGCCCCGCCCCCATGCGGGTAAAGCGCGCCGCCCGCCTCTCGCGGTGTCCTTCAGGGGCGTGTCACGATGTCGAGTGCGTCTTTAACCGAGCATGCCCCCTCCGGCGACGATGCGCCGTCCGGCCACACTTCGCACGGCGGCCTGGTTCCGCTGACGGTCGGCGCGATCGGCGTCGTCTTCGGGGATATCGGCACCAGCCCGCTCTATGCCTTTCGCGAAGCGCTGGGCCAGGCCGCCTCCGACGGTCTGGTGCGGGAGGAGATCGTCGGCGTCATCAGCCTGATGCTGTGGGCGCTGATCCTGATCGTGACGGTGAAATACGTCCTGTTCCTGATGCGTGCGGACAACGAAGGCGAAGGCGGCGTGCTGGCGCTGCTGGCCTTGGCGAGCGGCAAGTCCGCCCGGATCGGCGGCACAGTTCTGGTTCTGGGATCGATCGGCGCGGCGCTGTTCTATGGCGATGCCATCATCACGCCCGCCTTGTCCGTACTCTCTGCGGTAGAGGGAATGCGCTCCCTGCATGGGGTCGGCTCGTTCTTTACAGAGCAACGCATCCTGATGATCAGCCTCATAATCCTGGTGGGGCTGTTCCTGGTGCAATCACGCGGCACCGCGTCTGTCGCCAAACTTTTCGGCCCAGTCTGCATCGTCTGGTTCATCGCTTTGGGAGCCCTGGGCGCGATGCATATCGCCGATGGTCCCGGGATCCTCGCGGCGGTGCTGCCCTGGCATGGCGTGCTGTTCGTGGCCGATCACGGTGTGCTTGGCTTGTTCGTGCTCGGGGCGGTGTTCCTGACCGTGACCGGAGCGGAAGCGCTGACGGCGGACATGGGCCACTTCGGCAAGCTGCCCATCCGCGTGGGCTGGTTCCTGCTGGTGTTCCCGGCCCTTACGCTCAATTACCTGGGCCAGGGTGCCTTCGCCATCCATTCGCTTGAGCTGGCCGAAGCGAGTGGCAAGGTCTTCACCAATCAGGACTGGTTCTTCCTGATGATTCCCCCGGCGATGCGCCTACCCATGGTGCTGCTGGCCACGGCGGCGACGATCATTGCCAGCCAGGCCGTGATTACCGGAGCCTTTTCGCTGACCCAACAGGCCATTCAGCTGGGCCTGCTGCCCCGCCTCAACATCCGTCAGACCTCCGCCGGGCACTCCGGCCAGATCTACATCGGCGCGGTGAACTGGGCGCTTTTGATCGGCGTCGTCATCCTGGCGCTGGGCTTCCGCAACTCCTCCGCCATGGCTGCCGCCTACGGCATCGCGGTGACGGGCACGATGGTCGTCACCTGCTGCCTCGCTTACCTCGTACTGCGCCGCCGCTGGGGCTGGGGCGTTCCGGCGGCGCTGGCGCTGGTGACGCCGTTCTTCGTGATCGATTCGCTGTTCTTCGGCGCGAACATCCTGCGCGTGATAGAGGGCGGCTGGGTGCCGCTGCTGGTCGGGCTGCTGGTGCTGATCGTCATCCTCACCTGGAACCGTGGCCGGCGCTATATCGCCGCGATGGAAAGCGACGGCGCGATTCCCCTGGCCGACATGGCGCGCAGCTTGGCCGCCCGCCCGCCGACTCGCGTGGACGGCGTGGCCATCTACCTCACCGCCCGCAACGATCTGACGCCCCATGCCCTGCTGCATAACATCAAGCACAACCACGTGCTGCATCGGCATAATTACATCACCACGGTCAAGACGCTGCGCCGCCCGACGTGCGACGAGGCCGATCGGCTGGAGATCATTCCGGTCGACGAGAATTTCTGCCGCCTGGTCTTGCGCTACGGCTTTATGGAAACGCCATCCGTGCGCGATGATCTGATCGCCGCGGGGGATCGCATCCCCGAGGCCAAAAAGGCTAGCTTCTTCATCGGCCGCAACAATTACGCGATGTCTGCCGAGGTCGGCATGCCGCTGTGGCAGGACATGCTGTTCCTGGCGTTGTACCGCAACGCTGCCGACCCGACGGATTATTACCGGATTCCTCACAACCGCGTGATAGAACTGGGAGCGCAGTACGCGATCTGACGTAGCCCTTCTGCCACAGTCCTCTTTCGTTCCGAAGCATGTCGCAAGCACGCTGCAACTCATCGCTGGGTTGTGGCGTTTGTGCGATCGGCAGTTAAGTCTTTGCCAAGGTAGGATGATCTAGGGTGGCCCTGTCGGGGGCAGGCAGGATAATTATGAAGCGATTCTTCCAGATCGCGGCAGCCTTAGCCGCAGTGGTGGCGCCAGTGGCGCCGTCCTACGCTGGCAGCCTCGATGGCGCCGGCATCGACGAGGTTCAAAGCGCGTTCGATAATATGCTGGGCACCAGCCAGCGTGCGCCGCGCACATATTCTTCGGGGCTGGAACAGCAGCTCGCCAGCTTGGCCGAAGCCTCGCGCGGCCGTATCGGCGTGGCCGCGCTAGATCTCACCTCCGGTCGCACCGTTGACGTGCTGGGGGATCAGCGCTTCCCGATGGCCAGCACCAGCAAGATCGCCATCGCCGCCACCTTCCTCGAAGGCGTGGACCAGGGGCGCTTCAGCCTCAGCAGCGAATTCCCGATGATGATGCCGGTGCCTTCACGGCCCTTCTCCACCGCCGTGGCCCCCGTGCGTCCCGGTACGTACATGAGCGCACGTAGCCTGATTGAGGCGATGATCACCCGCTCCAACAACTACGCCACGGACGCCTTGCTGAAGGTAGTCGGCGGTCCGCGCGCCGTGAACGACTGGGTCCGCCGCGCCGGCGTGAATGACTGGCATATCGATCGGGACATCGCCACGCTTGTGCGCGATGACGGTGCGGTCAATCCCGCCACCACGATCGACACGCGGGACAGCGCGACGCCGCTGGCGATGGTTCGGCTTCTCTCACAGATTTACAGCGGCCAGATGCTCAGCTCCGCAAGTCGCGACGTGCTTCTCGGCGCGATGGGCCGTTGCCTCACCGGCAAGCGTCGCATTCCGGCCCTGCTCCCCAGCGGCACGACCGTTTTGCACAAGACAGGTTCGCTGAACAATACATCCAGCGATGTAGGCATCATCCAGACACCCGATGGCCGGGCCTATGCCATCGCGATCTACGTGACCGGACAAGGCACGCGCCTCGCCCGCGAAACCCGCATCGCCAGCATCGCCAGCGCGCTGTACCACGGCTACGCGGCCCAACCCTCCGTCTACGGCCGCACCGCCGCCCGCTAAGGTCGCTTCACGGCGAAGACGCGAATCCCGTTGCGCTGACCGACCAGTATTGCTAGGCGCGCTTTTCCCCAAAAGGGACACGCCCCGGAAGGCCCGATGGCGGAGTGGTTACGCAGAGGACTGCAAATCCTTGCACGCCGGTTCGATTCCGGCTCGGGCCTCCATTTTTGCTTCTCAGAGGGTCTGAGAGCACCCCATAGGTGGCTGTTTTCCGCCGTTTTCACGTGGTAAAATGTCGCCGACAGGGCGACAAATGTCAGTTGAGCCATTAAGGCTAGCGGATGGCCCGGCCGCAATTGCGCATATGCGAGCTATCTTGTCGGTTATCGAGACGGGCGTTGTTCAGAATGGCCCAGTGCCCAGTTTGATCATTATGGCTGGTGCAGCGATCCAGCCAAACGCTGGTCTGGGAGCCGCTGCCAGCGCAGCAGAGCGATCTGCGCACCCGATGCTGCATTAGGTACAGTCGGCTCGAACGAACAATATCTAATTGTTTGAGGCAGCCATTTTGTCTAACGAGTGAGCCGGAAGGCACGAAGCGTGTGGCTGCATTCCCAAGCAAGACGATGCAATCGGCCTACGGCTGAGCGTTATCGCGTCTAAATAATATATGGTTTATAATCGTCTTTGGGGAGGGATCCAGGTACGATCACGCACTCCCCAACTGCGTATTATTTATTTTTTCCTGCAGATTCATGTTGGGGAGGATTGCACAGGTAACCTCCGAAATGTGATACGACGGCAGCACCTTCCAAGAAGTGTTTACAAGCGGCGACGTTGTTGACCTGTCAAGATATCAGTACGCTCAAAGTGCTACAAAGATTAGCAGTTGAGTCTCGCATTTAATAACCGCAGCGACTTAGGTTACTACAAGCGTCCCGCTGCGCCGAGACTAGATTCAATCGGGTCGACTAGCATTGCGCTTCATCGAGCCGTTGGTGGAACGCCCTTGAGGAACGACGGCCAAGCTGATCGCTACAATCCGGCCTTCGTGCTGGCCCCCGCCCCCGTAACAGCCTCAGTTTAGCCGTCCTCGGCGGCAAATTTTTGCAAATAAGCGTTGGTGGGCGCGATGCCCACCAACTTGATCATGCTTTTCAGAACGTAACCGTGAGACTGCCGCCATAGGTACGAGGCGCGCCGAAGATGCCGGTGGCATAGCCAAAGGCCTGGAACTGGGTGCTGCGCGCCGTGAGATAATTCCGGTCAAAGATATTGCGGATCCACAGCTGACCGCTGAGCGGCGAACCCAGGGCATCTTTCCAATTCAACGAAGCGTTGGCCAAAAAATAGCTGTCGATCACATTATATTCTGCCCCGAAAGATGCATTGTATGGGGTAAACACGTTCGTTTGGGTGATCTTGCTGGTATAATATCCCGAAACGGTGGCGGTCACCTTGCCGATGTCTTCATCCAGTGGCAGATCGTAACTTGCGGCGATATTGAATTGATGCTTCGGGGTCTGCGCTGGCGTGGCACCGCTGAGATCGACGGGAGGAACCAGCGTCGTCCCTGTCTGACCATCGCCATTGCCGCCTACAGCTGGGAAGCCGAACTCTTTGAACTTCGAATGGATGTAATTGTAGCTTCCATCCAGCGTGAAGCCCTCGAAAGGCGAATACCGCATCTCGAAGTCCAGACCGTACACTTCAAGCTTGGCCGCGTTGAAAACGCCGTAGCCGGCGCCACCATCATCGTAATTGTAGTTATAGAAGACCTGCTTGTTACTGGTCCTTCCGTAATAAAGGGCGATGTTGGTCCGAATCGGCCGGCCACCAGCACGCCAATCGGCCTTCAAACCGCCCTCAAACATTGTAGTCTTTTCGGGATTGTAGAACGGCACTTCGCGGATCGTGAAATTGGTTCCGCCAGCAAGATAGCCATGGCTTACCTTGGCATACGCAAGAACACCGGGCCCAAACTTGTTGCTCAAGGTGACGTTCCAGCTCGGCGCTTTGAACTTTGCGGAACGACGTCCGAAGCACGTTGTCAGATCCTTGTCGACGTAACCGGCAAGCGCAGGGAAACTGCAGGTTCGATCCGGGGCCAGAAAGAAGCGCTCCCCAAAATCCGGGAGGCCGACGCCCTGGGATTGAGTCACGATTGATGAAACGCGATCCCAGTTGTACCGCACGCCGCCAGCAATGTTGAGGCTGTCCGTTATATCGAAATCAGCATTGCTGTAGACCGCCTTTGAATTCGTGTCCTTCTGTTCGTAGCTGTTAAGGTTGGCAACCAGCGGCAGCTGTAGCAAGGTGAGGAATGTGCCTTGAACTACGGGAGAATTGAGGCCCTGGTCACGGTTCAGCACCGAAAAATAACCACCCAAGTTTGCACGCAAGCGACCGTCCATGCCCTTGTACTGGAGCGTGATGTCGTCCGTCCACTGATCCGTGGTCGTTACGTTGCGCGTGTGTACCTGAGTAATAGTAGTGCCGCTGCTTTCTTCGGATGTGAGCAGGGAGTCATGCCTAAAACCGAGGACGTTTCGGATTGAGAGATTGTCGGAAAGCTCCATTTGTAGAAGATGTTCAAGGCCAAACAGTTTCGCCTTACCGATAAACGGTTTACGTACGCCGGAAAGATCCGGACCGACGTAAATCGTTTTGCGCGTACCAGTTCGGGCACCTAACGCCGCAAGATCTACGCCTCCTGCACTGGGGAAAAGTTCGAGCGGTATCTGGGCCGTGGGTGCTTCTTCACGATTATAATAGTCGAGGATCAAATCACTGCGGATCGGTCCACTATCCAAGGACATCGTACCGCGGAAAGAATAATGATTTTCGTTTGAAAACCGATTGGGAATGCCGTCAGCAGCAGCAAGATTCCTCACGTAGCCATCGCGCTTGACGTAGTTGCCGGCAAAACGAAACGCGAGAACATCGTTCACTGGCAGGTTGATCATACCTTCCAATTCACGGCGGTTGTAATTCCCGTACCCCGCCTTGACATAACCTTCGAAGTTCTTTGTCGGAAGCTTTGTGCGAACTGTGATCGTACCGCCGGTAGTATTTGTACCAAACTGGGTCCCCTGGGGCCCCTTCAAAACCTCGATCGCCGAGATATCATAGAAGGCATTCACGATACCGAAAGTGGAAATTACTGGTACGTCGTTCTGATAGACAGCGACGCCACCATCAATTCCTAGTTCCGTTGCTGTACCGCGGATGGCGAAAACGGGAGAACCACCCGTGGAACTGTTTGAAATCGTCAGCCCCGGCGTGACAGTCTGAAGATCCTGGACGTTCAGAACAACTCGGTTTTCTAGCTCGGCACCACTAAAAGCCGCGACAGAAATCGGCAAAGACTGCGCGGATTCGCCAAATTTACGAGCGGTGACAACAATATCGGCAAGCTGATCGTTGTTGGGGGATGTATCAGTTGGAGCGGCATCCTGCGCAATAGCAGGAGCTGCAAGAGGCACTGCTGAAAGCGATGCTACAGAAACGATTATAAGGTGCTTGAACTTCAAGACCACGGCATTCTCCCCTCAAGATTTTTGTTTATTAAGAACGTCGATGCGCCGTATTGATTTTCCCCTCATTATGGGAAGCGCATCAGACGTTCGAATAGATTTTGCTGAGAGCTATTGGCTATCAGACATGAGATAATAGAGATTACAGGCTGATACTGCGCAGGACCAACCCACGCATCATCTGGGCGCAGCATGGCTTGAATTCAGATGCCAGTCTCTGATTTGCTTAGCAGGCCCACGGCGTTCAGATCCGTTACATAGCGGGCGATGATCTCACGTCCCAGGTGCGGCACCTGGCCGTCAGCCGTTACGTTCGCCTCGGCAGTGGCGGAGACGAACTGCGGACATGGCAGCGTCGGGCCAGCCCGTGCGGGTTGCTGCCCTGCCAAGGCCTCCATCAACGGCAGCATTGACGCCCGTCGCGCATCATCGGGGAGCGCCCGCAAGGCACTTTCAAAGCGAGCGAACCACGCCGTGAAGGGCGCGCGCGTCATCGAGTAACCGAGTTCTTCAAGCCATTGGACGAAGGTGTCCTGCGAGATGCCGTCATCGTGGGGGTTTAGTACATGGAAGGTATGGAAACCGGTCCGACGCCGTTCTCCGATGGCACTGACAGCTGCGGCGATGAAATCCACCGGCAGACCATCGT
>NZ_CAXYKL010000024.1:0-5955 GCF_964277725.1 uncultured Novosphingobium sp.
GCCACGACGACGACGCCGCCAAATCCGCTAGCGACATTCTCGAACCCGATCGACCCCGCCATGCCCCAGTTCGAATGCCCCGCCGCAGCCAGCATCGCGAAGCTGAGGTTCGACACCGCCATCAGCACCAGCGCGATCATCAGCGATCGTTTCAAGCCCAACCGCGTATAGGCCACCCCGCCTATGAAGATGCCGACGAAGTAGGCCCAGAAACCCAGACCGACATCATAGATCGCGATCTCATCGTTGCTGAAGCCAAGGTCGTCAAACAGCAGCCGGAACGTCAGGTTGGCCAGCGTGTCGCCGATCTTGTGGACCAGGATGAAGGCCAGGACCAGACCGGCCCCGGCGCGGCTGAAGAATTCCACGAACGGGCCGACGATGGAGGACCAGACTTCGCTCAAGCCACGCCGTTGCAGCACGACTTGCCGCCTTGCGGGTTCCCCGAGCACGATGGCCGTAATCATCGCCGGTAGCGCGAACACCGCGCAGGCCATGTAGGCAACGCTCCAACCGCTGCGCGCGGCCAGCACCAGCGCCAGCGCGCCCGCTCCGGCAGACCCTACGCGCCAGCCATACTGGCTCATGCCCGATCCTGTGCCGAGCTGATAAGGCTTCAGGGTTTCGATCCGGTACGCGTCGATCACGATATCGAAGCTGGCCCCGGCGGCGCCGACGAGAACCGCCGCGATCACCGTCGCTTGAAGGTCTGCCGCGGGATCCACCACAGCCAGGTTGATGGTCGCCGCGATCACCAGCACGCCGATGACGATCATCCACGACACGCGCTGCCCCAGCGCGCCGATCACCGGCAGACGCACCCCGTCGATGATCCAAGCCCAAAAGAACTTCAGGTTGTACACGAGGAACGCCAGCGTGAATGCGGTGATCGTGGATTTCTGGATATTGTCCTGGGACAGCCGCGTGGTCAGCGTCGCGCCGATCATGGCGAACGGAAAGCCGGAGGACAGCCCCAGCGCGAATGCCGCAAGCGATTCCCGCTCCAGATAGGGCTTGATCGATCCCAGGATGCCCGGTCGCCCCGTGCCGTCTGCTTCGATCGTTTCGGCCACTCCGATCCCTTCACCACCAAAGCTTGCATGAATAGCGCCCCCCGCAGCGATGGGAAGGCTGGATGATCGCGCGATCAACAGCTATGCGCGAGGTTATGGCCCAACCACCCCGTAAATCTACCCCACGCACCCCTGGTGACCGACGCGGTCCGCCGCGCGGTCGCCTTGCCGATACAACCTCGGCGCAGCGTGGTCCGTTTCCCAAGCCTCCCGCGCCGCGTCTCAAGCGTGCGTCAACCGCGAACCCCAACGTCCCGCCCAAGGCGTCGGTGCCGCTGCGAAAGGACGGTGAGGCGGGCGAGCGTATCGCCAAGCTGCTTGCAAGGGCGGGCGTCGCCAGTCGGCGCGAAGTGGAGCGGATGATCGTCGAAGGGCGCGTGAAGATCGCGGGTGAGCTGGTGACGACGCCCGCCACGCTGTTGACTGATCTTCGCGGCGTGACGGTGGACGACATTGCGGTGAAGGCGGCCGAGGCGACCCGCCTTTTCGCCTTTCACAAGCCCGCCGGCCTGATCACCGCCGAGCGAGACCCGGCTGGACGGCCGACGATATATTCTGCCTTGCGCAATGCCCTACCCGCCGGCGCAGGCCGGGTGATGCCGGTCGGCCGGTTGGACTTCAACACCGAAGGCCTGCTGCTGTTGACCAACGATGGCGAGTTCAAGAGGCTGCTGGAACTGCCGGCCACCAAGATCCCGCGCACATACCGTGCTCGCGCTTTCGGGACCGTGTCCCAGACCCAGCTTGAGGAACTGATCGAGGGCGTTGAGATCGAAGGCATGCACTATGGCCGCATCGATGCGAACATGGAGCGCAAGACCGGTCGCAACCAGTGGATCGAAATGACCATCACGGAGGGCAAGAACCGTGAAGTGCGCCGTGTGCTGGAACATCTCGGGCTGGAAGTGAGCCGCTTGATCCGTGTCGGGTATGGCCCCTTCGCGCTGGACGAATTGCCCAAAGGCTCAGCGATCGAAATCGCGCCCAAGTATATCGAAGCGTTTCGCAGCACTCTCAGCACGCGTCCTGCCCCTCGCACCGAGCAGGTCGAATGAGGATCGTCGCCGGGCAATGGCGTGGCCGCCCGCTGGTCGCGCCGGAGGGCGATATCACGCGTCCCACTGCCGACCGTACGCGCGAAACGCTGTTCTCGATGCTGACCAGTCGGCTTGGGGATTTTGAGGGCCTGCGCGTCGCCGACCTGTTCGCCGGCTCGGGCGCTCTGGGGCTTGAGGCTTTGTCGCGCGGGGCGGCGCATTGCATCTTCGTGGAGCAGGATGCAGCAGCCATCCGGGCGCTGCGCAGCAATGTTGCGAACCTAAAGGCGCAGGAAAAGAGCGACGTTCGCGCCGCCTCCGTCATGGCGATGGGTGCTTGCCGAGGTGAACCGCTGGACCTGGTTCTGCTCGACCCGCCCTATGAGACGAACTCCGGCGCGATCGCGATCGACAAGCTGACGCGGCTGGGCTGGATCGCCCCGTCGGCATGGATCAGCCTGGAAACCTCCCGCAAGGAGGACGTGTCCGTGAAGGGCTATTTCGTGGAAGCGACGCGGGATGTGGGTAAGGCGCGGCTGCATCTGTTGCGCCGCGAAGATTAGACGCCGGCCCTGCCCCGAAAGGCAAGAGCCGGCGTAGTGCATTACTTGCCGCCGCGATTGCGACAGCCGTCCGTCACCGTCTTGCTGCAGACCGGATAAGACTTGTTCATGGCGTCGGCGGGCGGCGGCGTCAGCGCACCCTTGTATGGGCCGCCCTGATAGCCAGGATCGGCCGGCATGGCCGGGCGCGCTGCTTGCTCGGCGGACTGCGGGTTGGGAACGCCGGCAGTCGGCATGCCTGGTCCGGGAGGATTGGCCTGGCCTTCGGGCGTGGTGGGGGTCTGGCCCGCCATCTGCTGCTGAATCGATTGCCAGGCGATCGCGCGCTGCTCGGGCGACATCTTGTAGATCTGGCCCTGCTGGTCCGGGGTGAGAGCCCAGTACCCGGCCTGCTGCTCGGGGGTCAGCGTCCAGTAATAGGTCTGGTTTTCGATCGGCCAGGCCTGATAGCTGGTCTGCCGGTCTGCAGGCCAGGTGGCGTAATTGGTCTTCTGCTGCACCGTCATCACATAAGGCTTCTGCGTCGAACTGGTGACGGGCACCTGCTCGGTGGTGGTGATGGTGGTGGTCGTGGGGCCATCCGCATCCTGCGCAAACAGGACGGACGGAGCGGCGGTGAACGCCAGGGCAGCGGCCCCGGCAAGCAGCATCTTGCGCATGGTTTTCTCCGTAACAACGGTTAAGCTTCAACGACGCACTGACCGCACAATTGTTCCGCCCTGCGCGTCGTCCGGCCTTGCAACGCACGGCTGCGTTCCCTAGCTGTTCACGGGTGATTGCTCCCCTTACCCCCCCGGCCGGCGCGAGCGCCGATCCCCTGATCGACAGCTTGAACGAACCGCAGCGTGAGGCCGTGCTGACCACCGAGGGGCCGGTGCTGATGCTGGCGGGCGCGGGTACGGGGAAGACCGCCGCGCTGACCGCGCGTTTGGCGCACCTCGTGCGGGCCCGCCTCGCCTGGCCATCGGAAATTCTGTGCGTCACCTTCACCAACAAGGCAGCGCGCGAGATGCGCGAGCGCGTTGGGCACCTGATCGGCCCGGCGGTGGAAGGCATGCCGTGGTTGGGAACCTTCCACTCGATCGCGGCGAAAATGCTGCGCCGTCACGCCGAACTGGTCGGGCTGCAATCGAACTATACCATCATCGACACCGATGATCAGCTGCGGCTGCTCAAGCAATTGATCCAGGCGGAAGGTCTGGACGAGAAGCGGTGGCCGGCGCGCCAGTTGGCGGGGTGCCTCGATCGCTGGAAGAACCGCGGCCTCAACCCCGATCAGCTCGATGCGGCGGAGAACGAGGCTTATGCCAATGGTAAGGGCGAACACTTCTATCGCCTGTATCAAGGGCGGCTGAAGGCACTGAACGCCTGCGATTTCGGCGATCTTCTGCTGCACATGGTCAACATCTTGCGCACTCATCCAGAGGTGCTCGATCAGTATCGCCAGCGCTTCAAGTACGTCATGGTGGACGAATATCAGGACACCAACCAGGTCCAGTATCTTTGGCTGCGCCTGATCGCGCAGGGCCGCCAGAACATCTGTGTGGTGGGTGATGACGACCAATCGATCTATTCGTGGCGCGGAGCCGAAGTGGCCAATATCCTGCGGTTCGAAAAGGACTTCGCCGGGGCCAAGGTGATCCGGCTGGAGCAGAACTATCGCTCCACCCCGCAAATCCTGGCCGCCGCCTCCGGCCTCATCTACGAAAATAGCCAGCGGTTGGGCAAGACGCTTTGGACCGAGCGGCATCCGGGTGACCCGGTGCGTGTGATCGGGGTATGGGATGGCCCGGAAGAAGCGCGACGGGTTGGCGAAGAGATCGAGCGGCTGGAGCGGGAAGGCGCGGGCCTTGCGCAAGTCGCGATCCTGGTGCGCGCGCAATACCAGACGCGCGAGTTCGAAGATCGCTTTATCCAGATCGGTCTCAATTATCGGATCGTCGGTGGGTTCCGATTCTATGAGCGAGCGGAAATTCGCGATGCCCTCGCTTACTTGCGCGTGATCGCTCAGCCGGCGGATGATCTGGCGTTTGAGCGTATCTACAACGCCCCCAAGCGCGGGCTGGGTGCCAAGGCGCTGGAAAAGCTGCACGTTCATGCGCGGCGGCGCTCGATCCCATTGGCTCTGGCCGCGCTGGAGATCGCCGACACCGATGAACTACCCGCCCGGGCGCGTAATACCTTCCTGGCGCTGATGCGCGATTTTGCGCGCTGGCGGGAAAGTTCATCCACCACCAGCCCGGCGGACCTTATCCGCACGGTCATGGATGAAAGCGGCTACACCGATGCGCTTCAGGCGGAGAAGACCGCGGAGGCGGCGGGCCGTTTGGAGAACCTGGCTGAGCTCGCGCGCGCGATGGAGGAATACGATACGCTGGGTGACTTCCTCGAACACGTCAGCCTGGTGATGGACAATGAGGCCGCCGACGAAAGCGAGAAGGTCACGATCATGACCATGCACGGCGCGAAGGGCTTGGAATTCGATCATGTGTTCCTGCCCGGGTGGGATGAAGGCGTGTTCCCATCGCAGCGTTCGCTCGACGAAGGCGGCTTGGCCAGTCTTGAGGAGGAACGGCGGCTTGCCTATGTCGCGATCACCCGCGCCCGGCGGCGCTGCACGATCCTTCATGCCGCCAACCGGCGCATCTACGGTCAGTGGTCCAGTTCGATCCCCTCGCGCTTCATCTCAGAGTTGCCGGCCGAGCATGTCGTGCAGGAAACCACGATGACCGGCGGCGCATCGCTGTGGCGGGCGCAGTGGTCGGAACATAACGATCCGTTCGCCGATGTGGCGCGCGCGCAGCCCGCTCGCACCGTAACACGCGGTCCCGGCTGGCAGCGCGCGGCCGCGAAGGAATTCGAGACGATCCCGCGCCGCGTGGCCGAAAGCACCCGTTCGGCCGCCAGCTTCGCCGCAAAACCGCGGACCGACCTTTCGATCGGCGCGCGCGTTTTCCACGAAAAGTTCGGCTACGGCGCCATCGCCGCGCAGGAGGGCAACAAGCTGGAGATCGACTTCGAGCAGGCCGGCCGCAAGCGCGTGATCGACAGTTTCGTCAAACCCGCTTGAGAATTTAGACTAACGCAATGCGCCGCCGGCTGGCGCATCGCCAAAGTGAGCAAGCCCGGCGAAACCGCCGAGTATCTCTCGAATTAGGAAAGCGCTGACACGTTAAGGAAGCTCGGCACCGGGCCATTCCATCCGTCGTCACCGCCCTGCTGCTCTTCGGCATGGGCCTTACGGTTATGCCGAGGCTTGTCCGCCACCGCATCGCGGCGCGG
>NZ_CAXYKL010000025.1:0-16975 GCF_964277725.1 uncultured Novosphingobium sp.
CGGCGTTCAGACCGGTCGGCTCGGGGCTGAGGCGGGCAAAGGCCTGGTCCGCCAGATCCGGGGGTGTGCGCGTGTAGAACGTGGCGCGCGCGGCGTCGCGATCGGTGCAACGGGATGTCCGGCCATCTTCCGACAGGGTGAGCGTGTAACGAAACTGCGCCATGCTGCCGTTCGGGTCGTTCTTGAACAACGCGCCCATCGTTTCGCCCGGCAGCGGCATCACGCCTGCTACATAGACCAGCTTGGAGACGGCCTGTGGAGCAAGCTCAGCCGCGCGGCTGATGACGATGCCGCCTCTGCTGTGGCCGACCAGAGTAGCCGGTTCCCCGCCTGCGCCGGCCATTCCCGCAATGAACATCGCCCATTCGTCCAGCGTGGCGACATGCCCCGAGGCGGCATCCTCGCCCATTCCGGGCAAGTCAGGCGCCAGAACTTCGTGGCCTTGCCCTTCCAGCAGGGGCTTGATCAGTTCCCACGACCAGCCGCCGTGCCACGCGCCATGGACCAGGATGATGCGGCTCATTCGCCGGCAGCCAGTGCCGTCATTCCCAGCCGTCGAACCGCACGTGCTCGTCCAGGGGCACGCGCGGACGCTCGAAGTTGTTTACCGGTGCAGCGAGATCGCGAAAGCCGATGGCGATGCCGCAAAACAGGATCTGCTCGTCATCCGGAACGCCGATCTCGGCCTTGATCAGCCGGGCATAGAGGCTCATCCATTCCTGTGGGCAGCTGTCCAGCCCTTCGCCGCGCAGCAGCAGCATGATCGTCTGCAGCCACATGCCCACGTCGGACCATTGCGGCGGACCCATGAACCGCTCGAAATGGCAGAGCAGCAAAACGGGCGCGCCAAACGAGACGATGTTGTCACGCGCAAAATCATGGCGGCCCTGCTTGTCGTCGCGCTTCACATCAAGTGCACCGTACATGCGCGCGCCTACGTCTTGCAGGCGCGCGAGATGCAACGGCGAGGCATTGGGTTCGGAGAAGCTGTATTCGATCGGGTCCTGCGGCTGGGCGGCGAGCATCTTGGCCTGCAGCGCCTTCAGAGGCGCGCCGGTCAGCACCGTGGCGCGCCAGGGCTGGAAGTTGCAGCCCGACGGAGCCATGCGCGCCTGATCCAGGACGCGGCGGATCGTTTCCAGATCGACCGGCTTGTCCTGAAAGGCGCGGATCGAACGGCGGCTGGCGACGGCTTCCGCGACGTCCATCATTCTTCCTCGAACAATCCGGCAAGCTGCTCGATCATGGTGCCACCCAGTTGCTCCACGTCCATGATCGTCACCGCGCGGCGATAGTAGCGGGTCACGTCATGGCCGATGCCGATGGCGACCAGCTGCACGGGGGACTGCCGCTCGATCCAATCGATCACCCGCCGCAGATGCGCCTCCAGATAACCGGCGCTATTGACGCTCAGCGTGGAATCATCGACCGGCGCGCCATCGGAAATGACCATCAGGATGCGGCGGTCCTCCTGCCGGCCGAGCAGCCGCTGGTGCGCCCAGAGCAGCGCCTCGCCGTCGATGTTCTCCTTCAGCAGACCCTCGCGCATCATCAGGCCCAGGTTCTTGCGGGCACGCCGCCACGGCTCATCCGCCTTCTTGTAGACGATGTGGCGCAGATCGTTGAGGCGTCCGGGATGAGGCGGCTTGCCATGGGACAGCCAGGCTTCACGGCTCTGCCCGCCCTTCCACGCACGCGTGGTGAAGCCCAGGATCTCCACCTTCACGCCGCAGCGTTCCAGCGTGCGGGCCAGCACATCGGCGCTGATCGCGGCGATGCTGATCGGCCGCCCGCGCATCGAGCCGGAATTGTCGATCAACAAGGTGACGACGGTGTCCTTGAACTCGACATCGCGCTCAACCTTGTAGCTCAGCGATTGGCCGGGCGAGACGACCACACGCGCAAGGCGGGCGGCATCCAGCATGCCTTCCTCCTGGTCGAAATCCCACGAACGGTTCTGCTGCGCCATCAGGCGGCGTTGCAGGCGGTTGGCTAGCCGGGTGACGATACCCTGCAGGCCTTTCAACTGCGCATCGAGGTAGGCACGCAGCCGCGTCAGCTCTTCCTCGTCACACAAGTCATGCGCGCCGACCACCTCGTCGAAGGTTTCGGTGAAGACCTTGTAGTCGAACGTGTCAGGGATGTCGGTCCACGGGCGATTGGGGCGGACAGGCAGCATGCCTTCCTCACCCTCTTCGCCTTCCTGGCCCTCTTCCATATCGTCGGAGTTTTCACCTTCGGACTCGCTTTCGCCGTCGTCTTCGCCCTGCGTGGGTTCGGCCGCGACTTCGTTGGGCTGCTGCTCCTCACCCTTGTCGTCGCCGGTTTCCTGTTCCTCGGTCTCCTCGTCGCCGTCCATATCCTCGGCGTCGTCCGGCTCCTGCGGCAACTGCTCGGACCGCGTGAGTTCCAGGTGCTGCAGCATGTTGAGCGAGAGCGACTGGAACGCCTTCTGGTCCTCCAGCGAGCCCGCCAGCGCCTCGAAATCGTCGCCCGCGCGCTCCTCGATCCAGCGGCGCACCATATCGACGCCGCCTTGCGCCAGCTTGGGCACGGGCTGGCCGGTCAGGCGCTCGCGCAAGAGCAGCGCCAGCGCGGACTGGACGGGCACTTCATCGGCGCTGGTCGCGCGCGTGATCGGATCGCCGCCCATCCGCACGCCCAGCGACGCATCGAGGTTATCGCGCATCCCCGCGAACTTGTTGGCGCCCAGCGCTTCGTATCGGATCAGCTCGACCGCGTCGTAACAGGCCCTCGCGGCGGGCTCTATCGGAGCATTGCGTTGGTGGAGCCGCTCGTCATGATGGCGCAGCTTGAGCGCGAAACTGTCAGCAAAGCCGCGCGCCTGCATCGCCGCCGCACGCGGCAAGGTGCGGCCCGGCATCGGCACGCGAAAGGTGCCGCCGGTGGCGCTGGGTGCGTCGGACGTCCAGTTGACCTCCACCTCCGCATCATGCGCGATGGCGCGGCTGGCTCCGGTGAGGACGGACTTGAAGCGATCTGTGGGAGATTCGTCGGACATATCGTGCGGAACGCTAGACGGGTCAGGTTGGTGGCAGCAAGCCTGACGACGCCCGATTGCACATAGTTCGTCATACCGTGCCGATGCCGCGCACTTCGGCGCCCCCCAGCCCCGACCCTCGTCATTATCGCCTATGCGGGGTTGACGAGGGGTAGGTGGAGGCGTGGCGTCAGATCGTCTGGCCGGTCTTCGCCCAGTCCGCCATGAAGCCTTCGATGCCCTTGTCGGTCAGCACGTGCTTGAACAGGTTGTGGATCACCGCCGGCGGGGCGGTCATCACGTCCGCGCCGATGCGCGCACATTCCAGGACATGGATCGGGTGGCGGATCGAGGCGGCCAGGATCTCGGTTTCGAACGCGTAGTTGTCATAGATCAGGCGAATGTCGCGGATCAGGTCGAGCCCGTCGAAGCCGTTGTCGTCATGCCGGCCGACGAAGGGCGAGATGAAGCTTGCGCCCGCCTTGGCCGCCAGCAGTGCCTGATTGGCCGAGAAGCACAGCGTGACGTTCACCATCGTGCCATCGCCGGTCAGCTTTTTGCAGGTCTTCAGCCCGTCCACGGTGAGCGGCACCTTGATGCACACATTGTCCGCGATCTTGCGCAGGATTTCCGCCTCACGCATCATCCCGGCATGGTCGAGCGCAACCACTTCGGCGCTGACCGGGCCATCCACCAGGCCGCAGATTTCCTTGGTCACTTCCATGAAGTTGCGACCGGACTTGGCGATCAGCGACGGGTTGGTGGTGACGCCATCAAGCAGGCCGGTTTCGGCCAGTTCAGCGATTTCCTTGGTGTCGGCAGTGTCGACGAAGAACTTCATGATGCGCTTCCCTATAGGCCAGTTTGCGCGACGCTATAGGGAAAGGGTGTCAGGGCCGCTAGAGCCTGACGCACTGCTAAACGTCCACGCCGCCACCCACCTTGCGGCAGGTGACGAGCGTGGATTATGCCTCAGCGCGGTTGCGCGAACACGCGTGCCAGAGCCGGATCGCTGGAGGGATTCTTGCGCAGTTCCGCCTCCTCCGCGCCGATCTCGTACCAGATCGCGTTGTCGGCGTTGAGCGCAAGAGCGTGGGCGGCATCGGAAAGATCCACGCCCGCCAGCGCGGAGAGCGCCTGGCCGACCAAGGGATCGTCCGCCACCTGCATCAGGCGGTTCAATTCCGGGATCATCGCATTGACCAGCGCCGGGCCCATCTCCGCGCGCAGGAAGCTGGTGGCGGCGGTGGGATCGCCTGTGACCAGCGCGGCGGCGTTCTGGATGCCGATCGTGCGAACGGTATCCGCCACCAGCGGCGCGGCGGCGCGAGCGCCATCCTCGGCGATGATGTTCAGACGGTGCTGCAAGCGCTCCCGGAAGGCGGGTGATTTCAGGATACCCTCCATCACGCTGCCCCGCTTGCCGAACAACACCGGCAGGTTGATCCGCGCGACCGAGCTATCCCAGAAGCCATCGGGCGCGGTCAGGCGCGCGAACGCCCGCTGTGTCGAAAGCTCCAGCAAACGGCGCACCGCATCATCGTAGGAAAACGCGGCGCGGCCGCCCACGGTGGTGCATCCGCCCACCAGAAGAAGGCCAGCCAGTACGCCGCCACCGGCCAACAGCCCCCGCCGGTTCACCGCAGTCCCCATCCACAGCCCCGACTTCACTTCGCGCATACGCAACTCCTTCCCGTAACCGGACCCCGGTGCCTATATGCACGTCCCTGATGGAACGCATACGACTTCTTGTATTCAACGCCGCCCTTGGCGTGCTGGACTATCGCAAGCCCGAGGGCATGGCGGTGGAGCCGGGTTCGATTGTCATCGCGCCGCTGGGCCCCCGCCAGATCATCGGGATCGTCTGGGAACCAGAACGCCTCAGCGCAAAAGAAGTGCCTGAGGCAAAACTGCGCGCGGTGCTTGAAGCTCTGCCGGTACCCCCGCTGCCCGCGCCCTTGCGCCGCCTGATCGAGTGGACGGCTGACTATTACTGCGCACCGATGTCCAGCGTGGCGCGCATGGCCCTGGGCAGCAGCGCGGCGCTGAGGGGCGGCGGCACCACCACCGAATATCGCCTGACGGGGCAAGAACCTGCCCGACTGACGCCGCAGCGCGCCGCCGCCTTGGATGCGCTGCAAGGCGAACAAGGTTCGATCCGCGAACTGGCCGAACTGGCCAGCGTCTCCGAGGGCGTGCTGCGCGGCATGGTCGGCGCTGGGCTGCTTGAGCCGATCGTCGTCGATTGCGATCGCCCCTATCCGCCCGCCTTGCCCGATTTTGCCGAGCCCGTCCTCAACCCCGGCCAGCGCGAGGCTGCGGATACGTTCGTGGCGGCGGTGGCGGCAGGCAAGTTCGCCCCCTTCCTGCTCGATGGCGTAACCGGGTCGGGCAAGACCGAAACCTATTTCGAAGCGGTGGCCGAGGCGCTGCGCCAGGGGCGGCAAGTTCTGGTGCTGCTGCCCGAAATCGCGCTGACGGAAAACTTCCTGCGCCGCTTTGAAAGCCGCTTCGGCACGCCGCCGCTCTTGTGGCACTCCTCGCTCAAGGCCAGCGAGCGTCGCCGTGCGTGGCGCGCGATCGTGCGGGGTGAGGCGCAAGTGGTGGTCGGCGCACGCTCCGCGCTGTTCATGCCCTATGCCAGGCTAGGCCTGATCGTGGTGGACGAAGCGCACGAGGTTTCGTTCAAGCAGGACGACGGCGTGCGCTATAACGCGCGCGATGTCGCGGTGATCCGCGCGCGGTTCGAAAGCGTGCCGGTGATCCTGGCCAGCGCCACGCCTGCGCTGGAATCTCTGCAACTGGCCGAAGCGGGCATCTACACCCGCATCGAACTGCCGGACCGGTTCGGCGGCGCCCAGCTGCCCGAGATCAAGATCGTCGACCTGCGCAGCGAAGCGCCCGAACGCGGCCGCTGGCTCGCCCCCCGGCTGGTCGATGAAATGAAGCTGCGGCTGGCGCGCGGCGAGCAATCGCTGCTGTTCCTCAATCGCCGAGGCTATGCACCGCTGACGTTGTGCCGCCATTGCGGCCACCGCTTCCAGTGCCCCAACTGCACGGCGTGGCTGGTGGAGCATCGCTTCTCCAGCCGCCTGGCCTGCCACCACTGTGGGCACGAGACGCCGGTGCCGGAGGCCTGCCCAGAATGCGGCACTGGCGACTGCCTCGTCGCTTGCGGCCCCGGCGTGGAGCGCATCGCCGACGAAGTGGGCGAACTGCTGCCGGACGCGCGCGTGGCGGTCGTCACCTCCGACACGTTGAACTCGCGCGAGGCGGTGGGGCGGTTCGTGGCGCAGGCGGAGGAAGGCGCGATCGACGTGATCGTCGGCACGCAGCTCGTCACCAAGGGCTACCACTTCCCCCAGCTCACGCTGGTGGGCGTGGTCGATGCCGACCTTGGCCTTGAAGGCGGCGACTTGCGCGCGGGCGAACGAACCTATCAACAGATCGCCCAGGTCTCCGGACGAGCAGGCCGCGCCGAAAAGCCGGGCGAAGTCCTCATCCAGACCCGGCATCCCGACGCCTCGGTGATCTCCGCCCTCGCCTCAGGCGACCGCGACGCGTTCTACGCCGCCGAGACCGAGGCCCGCCGCGACGCCGGGGCGCCACCGTTCGGCCGCTGGGCCGCGATCATCGTTTCCAGCGAGGACCAGTCCGAAGCCCAAAGCGCCGCTCGCGCCATCGGCGGCACCGCGCCCAATCATCCCGACATGCTCGTGCTGGGCCCCGCGCCGGCGCCCATGGCGCTGCTGCGCGGCCGCTACCGCTATCGGCTTCTGATCAACGCGAGGCGCTCGGCAGAACTACAGCGCTACCTGCAGGAGTGGCTGGGACCACTGGAATTCCCGCAAGGCGTGCGCGTGGCGATCGATATCGATCCGTATAGCTTTGTTTAGGCTTGGAGTTCGACAAGCTATGCCGAGCTGATGACTACCAGACTTTATTTACCGTCGGCCTATATCTTCAAGCAATGCTGACAGCTTTGTTCCTAGCCCCGGCCGCCGCGATCGCGCTACCAGCCAACGTGCGGCCTACGACCGATATCCCCATGGTTGCAATCGGCCTGCCGTTTTCGCCGGAGAGTCCGGAGCCTGTGGCGACAGGCCACCCGCTATATAAGAAAGTTGCAGTCGGGGACATCACTGATCTTCCTGCGACCATAAAGAGCTCATCGCTGGGTATTATTGCGGCTGCAAAACGATCAAGCGTGAATGCGGCTTTTCGTGACAGCCTTTCCCAGATGAACCTGTTGGCAGACAACGCAGAAGCCAGCCGCTTCAAGCTTACCGCACGATGGATCGAAAGCAAAACACCCTTTCGTATTGCGACACACAACGCCAGTTCGGTGACTCTGCATTATCAACTTTCTCGGTTGGACAATCAGCAAGTCTTGTTCACCAGAGACATAACCACTTCAGCGACAGGTGCGGGCGGGTTCGGCTCGGTTCGAGATAATGGAATTCTTCGGGCAGCTATAGCTTCGAATTTCGCTTCGGTGGCTAAGTGCCTGGATGATGCAGCCTATGGAAGGGCCGCCACTGATTGCGCGCTCACACCTCGATTTTCGGTTTCTGTAACCAGAATTCGCTGACTGCCGATTGCGATCGGTTGAAGCGCAGGCTGGCAGAGCCAAAGCGCCGCCGCCCCAACTAGGTCAGTGTCTTTGCGCCTTGGCCGCCTTGCGCGCCGCGACCTTGGCGTGGTGATGGCCGACCGCGCACCCGATCGCCGCTCCCGCCACTCCATGGCCCTTGCCGACGAAGTGACCGCCTACGCCACCCACCGCGGCACCCTTAATACAGCCCGCCGCGAACGACGGACTGGCGGACATCAACACCAGCGCAGCAGCAGCTCCGATCTTTAACATGGGTTATCCTCCTATTGAATGATCCTGAAACGCAAAGTGGTCGGCACAGTTCTGGCCTGCGACCATTTGTGACAAATCTTTGCTGACGATCGACAACGCCCGCCCGTCCCAAAGGGCATGCCGCCGACGCCATTGTCGCGCGTTACCGATATCCACATGACGACCCTCGTTCCCATCCTCGGCGACCAGCTCACGCGCACGATCGCCAGCCTTGACGGCTGCGACAAGGCCTCCACCGTGGTGCTGATGATGGAGGTCTGGGACGAGACCACTTACGTGCGCCATCACAAGCAGAAGATCGTCCTGATCCTCTCCGCGATGCGCCATTTCGCCGCCGAACTTGAAGCGCAAGGCTGGACGATCGACTACGTTCGACTGGACGACAAGGCCAACACCGGCAGCTTCACCGGCGAGGTCGAGCGGGCGGTGAAGCGACACAAGGCAAAAGCCGTGCGCGTCGTCGAATCCGGTGAATGGCGCGTTGCCGAGATGATGGAGGGATGGAGCAAGGCGCTCGGCATTCCCGTCGATATCCTTCCGGATGATCGCTTCCTATGCTCGAAGGAAGAGTTCTACGCCTGGGCGCAGGGGCGCGAGCGGCTGCTGATGGAAAATTTCTATCGCGACATGCGCGTGCGCACCGACTTGCTAATGGATGGCAAGAAGCCCGAAGGTGGCCAGTGGAACTTCGACAAGGAGAACCGCGCCGGGCCCGATATGCTGATGGACCCGCCACCGACCCCGGGCTTTCCGCCGGACAAGGTGACACGAGAGGTCATCGCCTTGGTCGAATCGCGCTTCGGCAATCACTTCGGCAGTCTGGATCGCTTTCGCTGGCCGGTCACCGCGAAGCAGGCGAACAAGGCGCTCGACAAGTTCATCGCGGAACGCCTTCCCGAGTTCGGCACCTATCAGGACGCCATGGTGCATGGCGAGGATGACCTATTCCACTCGTTGCTGTCGACCTCGATCAATCTAGGCCTCCTCGATCCGCTGGAAGTGTGCCGCCGCGCCGAAAAGGCCTATAGCGAGCGCAAGGTGCCGCTGAACGCCGCCGAGGGCTTCGTCCGCCAGATCATCGGCTGGCGGGAATATATCCGCGGCATGTACTGGTTCGAGATGCCGGGCCTGCGAGAAGCGAACGCGCTGAAGGCGGAGCGCCCGCTGCCGGATTTCTATTGGACCGGCCAAACCGACATGCGCTGCCTGGCCGATTGCGTTCGGTCCACTCGGGACAATGCCCATGCGCATCACATTCAGCGCCTGATGGTGCTGGGCAACTTCGCACTGCTGGCGGGCATTCTGCCGCAAGAAGTCGAGGACTGGTTCCTCGTCGTCTATGCCGACGCCTACGAGTGGGTGGAACTGCCCAATGTGGCCGCCATGGCGCTGTGGGCGGACAAGGGCCGGCTCGCCTCCAAGCCCTATGCCGCTAGCGGGAACTACATCAACAAGATGTCCGACTATTGCGGCCCGTGCCGGTATGACGTTCGCAAGAAAACCGGCGAAGACGCTTGTCCGTTCAACCCGCTGTACTGGCACTTCCTGGTGCGGAATCGAAAGCTGCTGGAGAAGAACATGCGGATCAACCGGGTCTATGGCACCTGGGATCGCATGGACGCGGACAAACGCAAGGACTACCTCGCCAGCGCGGAGGCGGTGCTGGACAATCTGGTGCCTGCGAGAAAGGGCTGGGCGCGGGATTAGATTGCGGCGCCGCGCTTCATCCCGCCCCGATCACCCTCTAATCTCGCTCTCGCCGCAGCAACTCGCGCTTGATATCCAGCCCATAGGCATAGCCGCCGAGCGTGCCATCCGTGCGCAACACACGGTGGCACGGGATCAGCACCGCCACGTTGTTCGCGCCATTGGCAGAGCCTGTCGCCCGTACTGCGGCCGGCTTGCCCACGGCGGCGGCGATCTGGGCATAGCTGCGCGTCTCGCCCTTGGGGATACGTTGCAGTTCACGCCAGACCGCTTCCTGGAACGCGGTGCCTTGGACATCAAGCGGGATGGCGTGCGCTTCACCCGGATCCTCGACCACGGCGACCACCTCAGCCAGAAATGCCGCGAATGCCGCATCGCCTTCTATCAGGTCCGCGCGCGGGAAACGCCGCGCCAGTGCTTCCGGCCCCTCCTCAAAAGACAGCCGGCACACGCCCTTGTCCGTCGCCGCGACCAGCATCTGCCCCAGCGTGGTCGCCACCACCGCCCAGCGGATGGTTACGCCCATCCCGCCATCGCGCCAAACCGAAGGCGACATGCCCCATCTCCTTTCGCTTGCTTCGTAGAACCGCGACGGCGCGCTATAGCCCGCCGCGTAGATCGCATCGGTGATTTTGGCGCCATCCCGCAAGGCCCGCTCGGCTCGCTCCAGCTTGTGCGCCCTGAGATACGCTGCAGGACTTAGCCCGACCGAACGCTTGAATACCCGCTGGAAATACGTGGGCGAATACCCGGTCGCTAGCGCCAAAGCGGCCAGCGACAGCCCCTCTTCGCCGCCGTTGAGCAGCGCGATCGCGTGCGCCACCGCAGCCTCGTCACGCGCAACGTCATTCGGCCGGCACCGCCTGCACGGTCGCAAGCCTGCCGCCTGCGCCTCTCGCCCATCCCTGTAGAAGCGCACGTTGTGCCGCGAAGGATGCCGGGCTGCGCAAGAGGGCCGGCAATATATGCCGGTAGAGTGCACACCCGTAACGAAAAGGCCATCGAACCCCTTGTCGCGCGCCAGGACCGCCCGCCAGGCCGCCTCATCGTCGATGGGGTCCTTCGCCGTCGCGATATCTTCAGGAGAATCGGCTGCATTCATATGTGATGGTGTAGCCGCGAATCCCTCGTCATGCCTCCCGCAGCTTGCGTTCAAAGTGGCCATACCCTTGAAATAGCGCCACTGCCTGGGTTTCGGAGCTTCTTTCCCCAGCCCGACCCCGGTCCCTTGCAGTGTCGGGAAATCGTCGCTATGCGCCCCCCGTCTGGGGGACGTTCGATCGCGGTTTCGCGCTAGTCGCTGACGCGCCCCTTGCGAACCAGTACGCCACTTGATGCAAGGATACGACACGCGTGGAGAATTCCGGCGGAATCAAGGCCAGTCTGCAAGGGCGCTACGCGTCAGCCCTGTTCGATCTTGCGAGCGAGAATGGCACTGTCACCGCGGTAGAGGCCGATCTTGATCGGATCGAGGCCGCAATCCGTGAAAGCGACGATTTTGGATCGCTGATCCGCAATCCCCAGGTCAGCCGCGCTGACGCCGCACGCATCATGAATGCGATTGCGCCGGTGCTGGGCCTGTCGGACCTGACCAAGAACTTCCTGGGCGTGCTGGCCGGCAATCGCCGCTTGTCCGCCCTGCCCGAGATCATCCGCGCCTTTCACACGATCGCTGCTGCGCAACGCGGTGAAGCGACGGCACAGGTCACCTCGGCGCATCCGCTCGAAGAAGGCCAGATCGAACAGCTTCGCCAGAAGCTGGAAGCGCGCGAAGGCCGCAACGTCAAAATCCGCACCAGCGTGGATCCTGAGCTGCTGGGAGGACTGGTCGTCACGATCGGCTCCAAGCGCATCGACAGCTCGATCCGCACTCGTCTCAATTCGCTCGCCCAGGCCATGAAGGGCTAAGAAGGAAAACCCTATGGACATCCGCGCCGCAGAAATTTCGAAGGTCATCAAGGACCAGATCGCCAGCTTCGGCACCGAAGCGCAGGTCTCCGAAGTCGGCACCGTGCTCTCGGTGGGTGACGGCATCGCCCGCATCCACGGCCTCGACAACGTCCAGGCCGGCGAAATGGTCGAATTCAACGGCGGCATCCAGGGCATGGCGCTGAACCTCGAAGCCGACAACGTCGGTGTCGTGATCTTCGGTTCTGACTCCACCATCAAGGAAGGCGACAGCGTTCGCCGCACCGGCACCATCGTCGACGTTCCCGTCGGCAAGGGCCTGCTCGGCCGCGTGGTCGACGCGCTGGGCAACCCCATCGACGGCAAGGGTCCGATCGTCTCCGAGAAGCGCGCCCGCGTTGAAAGCAAGGCGCCCGGCATCATCCCGCGCAAGTCGGTGCACGAGCCTGTGCAGACCGGCCTGAAGGCGATCGACGCCCTCGTTCCTGTGGGCCGTGGCCAGCGCGAGTTGATCATCGGTGACCGCCAGACCGGCAAGACCGCCGTCGCCATCGACACCTTCATCAACCAGAAGGGCGATCATCAGGGCACGGACGAGGGCAAGAAGCTCTACTGCATCTACGTCGCCGTCGGCCAGAAGCGCTCGACCGTGGCGCAGATCGTCCGCCAGCTCGAAGAGAACGGCGCGATGGAATACTCCATCGTCATCGCCGCCACCGCTTCGGAGCCCGCGCCGCTGCAGTACCTCGCACCTTACACCGGTGCCGCGATGGGCGAATTCTTCCGCGACAACGGCATGCACGCCGTTATCGTGTTCGACGACCTTTCCAAGCAGGCTGTGGCCTATCGCCAGATGTCGCTGCTGCTGCGTCGTCCTCCGGGCCGCGAAGCTTATCCGGGCGACGTGTTCTACCTGCACAGCCGCCTGCTTGAGCGCGCCGCAAAGATGAACGACGATTTTGGTGCTGGCTCGCTCACCGCGCTGCCGATCATCGAAACCCAGGCAGGCGACGTTTCGGCGTACATTCCGACGAACGTGATCTCGATCACCGACGGTCAGATCTTCCTCGAAACCGGCCTGTTCTATCAGGGCGTGCGTCCGGCCATCAACGTCGGCCTCTCGGTCAGCCGCGTCGGCGGTTCGGCCCAGACGAAGGCGATGAAGAAGGTCGCCGGCTCGATCAAGCTGGAGCTGGCGCAGTATCGCGAAATGGCCGCGTTCGCGCAGTTCGGCTCGGACCTCGATGCCTCGACCCAGAAGCTGCTCAACCGCGGCGCGCGCCTGACCGAACTGCTCAAGCAGAAGCAGTTCTCGCCGCTGACCATGGAAGAGCAGGTCGCCTCGATCTACGCCGGCACCAACGGCTATCTCGACAAGCTGCCCGTCGAAAAGGTGACGCAGTACGAGGCTGAGATGCTCAGCTACCTGCATTCCGAGCACCCCGCCGTGCTGGCTGAAATCCGTGACACGGGCAAGTTCGAGGGCGAGACGCCCAAGAAGCTGGCGTCAGCGCTTGAAGCGTTCGGCAAGCAGTTCGCCTAATCGCCTAAGCCGTCACCCCGGCCTTGAGCCGGGGTCCCGCTCGCCGCAGCGGTCGGAACAGCGGGCCCCCGGATCACCTCCGGGGCGACGAATTGGAGAGTACCAAGAGTGGCTTCGCTGAAGGAACTCAAAGGCCGGATCAACTCGGTCAAGTCGACCCAGAAGATCACCAAGGCCAAGCAGATGGTCGCGGCGGCGAAGCTGCGCAAGGCACAGGCTGCGGCAGAGGCCGGGCGTCCCTACGCCCAGCGTCTCGCCGAAGTCATGGCCTCGCTGTCCAGCAAGATCACGGTGACTGACAACAGCCCGCGCCTGCTGGCCGGGACCGGCGCGAATAGCGTGCACCTGCTGGTCGTCGCCAACTCGGACAAGGGCCTGGCCGGCGCGTTCAACTCGAACATCGTCAAGGCCGCGCTGACTGCTGCGCGCCGCCTGGAAGCCGAAGGCAAGTCCGTCCTGTTCTATCTGATCGGACGCAAGGGTCGCGCGGTGATCAGCCGGAACTATCCCAAGGCGATCCTGCAGTCGTTCGACACCACCGACGTGCGCACTCCCGGCTTCAACGAGGCCGAGAAGATCGCCGACGAGCTGGTAAAGCTGTATGAAGATGGCCGCTTCGATGTGGCGCACCTGTTCTTCTCGAAGTTCAAGAACGCGCTGACGCAGGAACCGACCGAGCAGCAGATCATCCCGGTTCCGGCTCCCAAGGCCGCTTCGGCGAAGACCGATGCGGGCGCAGTCGTGGAATACGAGCCGGACGAAGAGGAAATCCTTGCCGCCCTGCTGCCGCGCTACCTCAAGACCCAGATCTTCGGCGCGCTGCTGGAGAATATGGCGTCCGAGCAAGGCGCGTCGATGACCGCGATGGACAACGCCACGCGCAACGCGGGCGACTTGATCAAGGCCCTGACCATCCAATACAACCGCAGCCGCCAGGCCGCGATCACCACCGAACTCGTCGAAATTATCGCTGGCGCCGAAGCGCTCTAAGCACCCGAAGGCAAGGAAACGAACATGGCAACCGCCCCAGTGCTAAACCAGACCACACCTAACATGACGTCTGGCGGCAAGATCAGCCAGGTCATCGGCGCCGTCGTCGACGTGAGCTTCGAAGGCGAACTGCCTCCGATCCTCACCGCGCTCGTCACCGAGAACAACGGCAACAAGCTCGTCCTGGAAGTCGCGCAACACCTTGGTGAGAACACCGTGCGTTGCATCGCGATGGATGGCACCGACGGCCTGACGCGTGGCCAGAACGTGTCGAGCACCGGCGCGCAGATCACCGTGCCGGTCGGCCCCAAGACGCTGGGCCGCATCATGAACGTAATCGGCGATCCGATCGACGAGCGTGGCCCGGTCGGTTCGGACATGCATGCGCCGATCCACGCCGAGGCTCCCCCGTTCATCGATCAGTCGACCGAAGCGTCGATCCTGGTCACCGGCATCAAGGTCATCGACCTGCTGGCGCCCTACGCGAAGGGCGGCAAGATCGGCCTGTTCGGCGGCGCCGGCGTCGGCAAGACCGTGCTGATCCAGGAACTGATCAACAACATCGCCAAGGGCCACGGCGGCGTGTCCGTCTTCGCTGGTGTGGGTGAGCGTACCCGCGAGGGTAACGACCTTTACCACGAATTCCTCGACGCCGGCGTCATCGCCAAGGACGCCGAGGGCAATGCCACTTCGGAAGGCTCCAAGGTCGCCCTGGTATTCGGCCAGATGAACGAGCCCCCGGGCGCCCGCGCACGTGTTGCTCTGTCGGGTCTGACCATGGCTGAGTACTTCCGCGACCAGGAGGGCCAGGACGTGCTCTTCTTCGTCGACAACATCTTCCGCTTCACCCAGGCCGGTGCCGAGGTGTCGGCTCTGCTGGGCCGTATTCCTTCGGCCGTGGGCTACCAGCCGACCCTGTCGACCGACATGGGCCAGCTGCAGGAGCGCATCACCTCCACCAACAAGGGCTCGATCACGTCGGTTCAGGCGATCTACGTCCCCGCCGACGACTTGACCGACCCTGCGCCAGCCGCATCGTTCGCCCACTTGGACGCGACGACCACGCTGAACCGCGCGATCTCGGAGCTGGGCATCTATCCGGCGGTCGATCCACTCGACTCCACCAGCCGCGTGCTGGCGCCCGCCGTCGTTGGCCAGGATCACTACAACACTGCGCGCCGGGTCCAGGAGACGCTGCAGAAGTACAAGTCCCTGCAGGACATCATCGCGATCCTGGGCATGGACGAGCTTTCCGAAGAGGATAAGCTGGTCGTCGCCCGTGCTCGCAAGATCCAGAAGTTCCTCAGCCAACCATTCCACGTGGCCGAAGTCTTCACCGGCATCTCGGGCAAGTTCGTCCAGCTGGAAGACACGGTGAAGTCGTTCAAGGCCGTCGTCGATGGTGAGTACGACCACCTGCCGGAGAACGCCTTCTACATGGTCGGCGGTATCGACGAAGCGGTCGAGAAGGCTAAGAAGCTGGCTGACGAAGCGTAAGCTCCGGCAAAGCCGAGAGCTTCCACAATCTCCCCTCCCGCCTGCGGGAGGGGTCGGGGGGGAGGGCATGTGGGCACCCTCCCTTACGGATAAACAAGCCCTCCCCCAGCCCCTCCCGCAAACGAGAGGGGAGCATGAGGACCCTCAACTAAAGCGAGGGACATTCGACTATGGCACTGCACTTCGAACTCGTGACCCCGGCCCGCCTCGTCCGCTCGGAAGAGGTTCACATGGTCGTCATCCCTGGCACAGAGGGTGAGATGGGCGTTTTGCAGGGCCACGCGCCGTTCATGACCACGATCAAGGACGGTCCCTTGAAGATCTATCGCACCGAAAACGGCGCGCCGGAAGAAGTTCGCATCCAGGGCGGCTTCGCCGAAGTGGGCGCAAATGGTCTTACGGTGCTGGCCGAACACGCCGAGGGCTGATACCTGACAAGCGGCTGATTATGAGCGGCGGCGCCGCCATCCGGCCTGCTGTGTCTCTCGTCACGGCTTTTTCCGTCCGCTTCTCAACGCCGTCGTTTGGCCGTGGAGGTGTGAAAATCCGGCGGTTTGCCCGCGATCCAGCGAAGATAAGTCGCTATCGCAGAGTTCTGGCGCAGCGCTTCCACATGTTGCCCAAGCCGCGCCAGTTCAACATTCGCGAAAGTAGCGTGCAGCGTTCGATGGCAGATCGGATGCACCGCAACAGTATCGCGCCCACCGCGGCTTTTAGGAACCGGATGGTGTCGTTCGACACGTCGGCCAAGTGGGCGTTCGCAAAGCCAGCAGGTCTCCGGGTTGGGATCAGGCATCACGATGCAAGATAGGATGCGTGCTGCCCCGACGAAAGCGGGAGAGCATTCCGCTGCACTGCCTTCCAAGGCAAGTTCGCCGCAGAGTTGGGCGAGCGCAGCGTTGTTGGTGCTATTCACTACGCTGCCGGTGCTTATCCTTCGCACCCCACCGATGATCGACGTGCTAGGGCATACCGGGCGCTATGCTCTGCAAACCGAATTACAAGGCGACCCGTGGCTGCAGCAGTTCTTCCATTTTCGTTGGCAAGTTATCGGTAACCTGGGCGCTGACTTGATCGTCGAAGCCCTGCATCCGCTGCTCGGATTGACCGCCACGTTGAAATTGGCCTTGGCGTTGGTCCCGATCCTGGCGGGCAGCGCGATCCTGCTGCTTTCTCGCATGATCCACGGGCGGGTTACGGCTTTTGCCGTGATGGCGCTGCCCCTGATCTACGCGCGTCCGTTCACCTGGGGCTTCCTCACCTTCTCGCTGGCGATGGCCCTCGCACTGCTGGCATTTGCATTGTGGCTGCGGCTGGGACCGGGAACGGTCCGCGCCCTGTTATTTGTTCCTATTGGCTTGGCGGTCTGGCTGTGTCACACGTTCGGTTGGGCCGTCCTGGGCATCCTGTGCACCGGAGAGACGCTGGCGTGGCAATGGCGCGCGCAACGTTCCCTGCAGAG
>NZ_CAXYKL010000026.1:0-11765 GCF_964277725.1 uncultured Novosphingobium sp.
GTTAACCTTGCCGAAAAGGGAAGTGGCAAGCTGTAGTGGGCAAAATGTAGCCATCAGGCAGGCGACTGCCGCGGATTGCTGCAGGATCTCCGAACATGGCGACGACTTACATTACCCCGACGGGATCGGGCGATAAGAGCGGATCGAGCTGGGCCAACGCGGCCGCCATCACCAACCTAGACGGCATGATGAAGAAGGCTGGAGCCGGCGGTACCGTGCTGCTCGCCGCAGACAAGGGTGATTATGTCATGAAGACATCAATCAACCTCTACGGTACTGGTGTCACCGTCAAGGGCATCAACACCGATGGTACTGCGGGTGACGCCCATTTTACCGGCACACGCGCAGTAAACTGGACTAGAGGCGCGGTAGACGGGAACGAACTGTTTCGCATCAACAAGGGTGCAGACAATCTCGTCTTTGAGAACATGCGGATCGACAATACCGGAACCGCGTTCAAGGTTGGTGGTGACGTCAAGAACCTGACAGTTCAGCATATCGATGCGAACAATGTTCAGCGCTTCTTTGAAAACTATGTTGCCGGCAGCAACAAGACCGCCACGATCAGTGGCCTGAAGATCAGCGACATCGACGTAAAGGGTTTCTCCGAGAATGTCGTTCGGTTGCAATACGACACCCACGACGTCATCGTGGAAAACGTCCGAGGCGACAGCATGCGGCAAGATGATGACGGCTTTACCATGGGCGTCCACTTGGCCGATACCGTCCATAACGTCCTGCTTCGCAAGGTCACGATGGAGAATGCCACTGGTGATCGAGGCGTTGGCAGCTACTGGAACGGTGACGGCTTCGCAGCCGAGCGCGGCACCTACAATCTGACGTTCGAAGACACCGTCGCGCGTGGCAACACCGATGGCGGTTATGATATTAAGGCAAGCCATGTCACTTTCCTTCGTGCTGTCGCGGAGGACAATGCCCGGAATTTCCGCATCTGGGGCACCGACGTAAAGATCATCGATTCGATTGGCCTCAATCCTCATACCCGCGGCGGCACCAGTTCGCAGGCGCAGCTTTGGGTCGACAAGACAGGAAGCGTAACGGTTATCAACAGCACGTTCTCGGACGCGGGGTCGAAGACCAAGGTCATTGACAGCAGTGGCCAAGTGACGCTGATCGACACGAGCATCAAGCAGGCTGTGACGGCGACCACGTATGTGGGTATCAAGCCAATTGGTTTCATCGCCACCATGGTGGACAAGGTCGTGGCAGGTGGGACCTCGTCGCAGGGCGCCAATTACAGCGACGGCAGCTTCGTTAAAGAGATTGCCAACGCATCCTCTGCGAACACCTCGGTTCCCTCTGTTGGCACCCCAACGGCTATAGTTGTCCCGAGTGCCGCTGGCGCTACAGTAGCCGTAAGCGCTCCGGTTGTTGTTTCAAGCACGCCGATTGCAGCAAACATTCCTGCGCCTATCGCCAATTCGGTCATTCCAACCGTCTCGGCCGCTTTGAACAATCCCATGGCGACAAGCACGAGCATCGCTGGAGCCTGGTCGAAGGTCACCGGTACCGCCGCCAACGACACCTTCAAGGCAACCTCAATGGCGGAGATGTTCCTGTTCGACCAATCCAAGGCGAACGGTGCCGATGTGATCAAGAATTTTGCAGCTAACGACCTAGTGGTGTTTGCCCAGAAGCTAGGGAACGCCAATAGCGAAGGCGTCACAAGCCTTGGCAAGGACGGCACGCTGAACATCAGTGCAGGCAACTCCCTTCAGATCGAAGGACTGAGCAAGGGACTGCGACTGATAGGCCAGACAGAGAACGGCTACGTCTACGGCGATGCCAGCGTATGGAAAGCCGGTGCCACTCTGCCTAAAGCCGTTACCGAAAAGTTCTATGCCTCCACTGCGGCGAACGAGACCTATATCGCGACCAATGCACGCGACACCTTCTACTTCGACGTGAAGGCTGGCCCGACCGGCACTGACAGCATCAAAGGCTTTGGCAAAACAGATGCCCTTGTCACCAAGGTAGCACTGAATGACGGAAACGGCGACGGCTACATCGTCCCGGGCAAGGCAGGCCTGAGCTTGGGCGGCGCTTCGGGCAATCTTGTTAAAGATCTGAACCTGGGCTCGATGGGGCTCCGGTCGATGGGTTCTACGAGTGAAGGCTTCGTCTACGCTGACGCAGCGGCCAGGCCCAAAAACGCGATTGAGGGCAAGTTGACGGTGGCCGACATTCTGGCCGGGGGCAAGACGGACACTGCCACAGCCGCCTTCTTCTTCGATACGGCGCTGCATCGTGCCTTGGGTGCCGACAAGGTGATCAACTTCGGTGCCAAGGACGTTATCATCACCACCAGCCAGATCGGCTCGGGTGCTGTCGGCTCACATGTCGATGCTGCGGGTGGCATCTTCACGCTTTACGACGAAGGCGCTTCCGTCGGCAACATTGCCATCACTGGCGTCGGCGGGGCGACTGTGTCGAGCCTAGAATACGATGGCGTCAGGCAAAGCGACGGCATCAGCTACTATGTCTATAGCCATGTCGGATCGGCAGTCGGCCTCGACGCGCTGGGCTGAGCATATTGGGCTGAAAGCGACGGGGAAGGCGCGCATATCGCCTTTCCCGTCGCTTGAAGCTAACGGCCGAAAGGAAGAGCCCGCCGGATCATCCCGAGGTCGCCAGGCTGAGGCAACAGAATATCGCGCAGCGATAGCCCAGTGACCCGATTGTACAAGATGACGTAGCCGACGGTGGCGACAAGATAACAGGCGCTTGACGCAACCGCTGCTCCCATGGCGCCATATCGCACAATCATCACCCAACCGAGTGCGACATTGAGCACCAGCACCGGTACCATGATGATCATGGCCGTCCATGGCTTGCCTCTCCCGGCCAAATCGATGTGCAGGACCTTGAACACGATGAATGCGACAATACCCGGCAACAGCAGGATGCAGATGTCCGCGCTTTGCTCAAAACGATGGCCGTAAAGGATCGGAAACAGGTACTTGGCCGCAAACCCCACAAATATGCTGATGACCACAGCGGCGACGAAGGCCAATCGCGCTAGTAGCAGCACCTTACGGGAGAATAGCGTTTCATCTTTGGCATTGACGCCGCGCGACAGGACCAGCGACCCGAGCATGGTAGGCACCTCCCAGATCAGCTCGGCGATAGCGATGGCTTGTGCATACAATCCAACATCCGTCAGTGTGCCGAGCCGGGTCAGCAGCAGGATCATGACCCGGTAGTTCAGCATCAGGATGACCAATGAGGCCGCATAACTGATGCCCTTGCGCTGCAATTGCATGGCAACCGCCCGATCGAAGCCAAGCCTTAGAGGCTGCTCCTTGCCGAGCAGGAAGAGCGCATAAGCCGAAGCTGCCAGGGCTCCTCCCGCCGTCGCCAGCATCACACCGTATATACCCCATCCCGCTGCCCAACCCAGTAGGATCACCAAAACGAGGCTAATAAAGCCAGGGCGCCAGCTGGTTTTGCGAAATTCGGCAATCCGTTGCTGGCCCAGGAACACTCCACTCGCATAACTTGCAGACAAGGATAGCGGGATCGTCGCGACTGCCAGAATGCGCAGCGTCCAATTGCCGCGCGCTATGCCTACAAATTCAAAATAGATAAGCGATAAAACAATGGCAGCCGCGCTGGCGATCGGCACCATGGCAAGCAACGTGGGCTGTAATCGAGGGAGCGGTATGATCTTGCGACCCAGGTGGAAAGCAGTTGATTGGCGCACCCCCATTTCTGAGACGCTGACGGCCAGTTGAGACGGGACAGTAAGGGCCGACACCATTCCACGCCCATCGGGGCCGAGTAATCGTGCAACGATTAGGCTCGATACGAACTGCATGATCTTCACCGATATGCGACTGGTTGCCACACTGATCAATTCGCGGACGAATCTACCATGTTTCTCTGTCTTTTTAGAAGCAGAGGTTGAACTAGAAGCAGGCGAGGCCTGATCCGACGGGTGGATCATGAAGTGCCGATCATGTTGGAAAAGCCTCCGCTATATCAGTCACAGGCTTTCTCGCTACCGCCACAGCTCGCTACGGCAATGCCTCGGCCAAAAAAGGTTCCCGCCTTCTTATGGTTTACAAAGATAATCCGTTATCCTACCCAAGTTGGGACACTTTGCAGCCTACAACCCATAAGGCTACACGTGGTTTGGGAGTAAGTCTCTGTAAGATAAATAAAATATTCCAGGGTTCGCAAAATCCACTGAAATCCGATCCGGTGCTTGTTCTTCGGTCGCAACCAAATGGTTGACGAACTGTTAACGATAGCGCAACTGCTACTCCAGGCGTGAGTCGGGGGCGGTCCTCTTTTTGCGCGTCTTACAGGGAACAGGCACATGGCTTTTCGCGACAACAGCACACTGATTACCACAGCCGGCAAGGTCGTATTGGCTCTTAATGGCGAAAGCGACCTCTATAGCGGCGCTGGTGGCTCCCACGCATTTATCATGAACGAAGGTGCCTTGGGAGACGATCAACTTCAGAATTTCGGCTCTGACGATTCGATCATCAATTATAAGAAAATCTACGACGGCAACGGCGATGGCTACATCAGCTTCGGGCCTAACAACGTTCTTGATGTCGATCGCACTAGCTCGAAGAACGCTGGTGAAGATCAGATCACAGTCGGCGGCACCGGTGGTGATTTGGTTACCACCATCCGTTACCTTGGCACCAAGGATGGCGGCTACGCCTATGCTGATGCCCTCACCCGCGATCAGTTGCTTGGCCACTTTACCAAGGGCTTTGATAACACGGCCGGCGGCACCGCGGGTGATAGCTCGGTAGCGGCTCAGGCTCTACACATCGACAACGATGTCGGCGACAACACATTCGACTTTGGCAAGACCTCGGTGGCTCTGCTCACCGATAACAAGCTTGGCCTCAACTTTGGCGGCGACGTCATTAATGGTTTCGGCAAAGACGATCTGCTGGTCTTCACCTCGAAGCTGTACGACAGCAACAACAGTGGCGTTGTGACGTTCGGCAAGAACCTGGTTCTTGATCTGTCTGGCGCTGGTGGGCCTTCGTCGAGCGATCCGAGCACTGGCCCGGGCGGTCAGTTCGACCTCAACCAGCCTAACAAGACCGCTGTCACTTACCTCGGTGAGAAGACCATCGGCGACGCGACCTATTATTACTATGGAACCGCCGATCATGGCGCGGTCCCGGGCGCAATCTTCCCGGCTTGATCCGCATCACAATTAAAAAAGGCCTGCCTTTCAAGCGAAGGGCAGGCCTTTTTTATTCAACCTGACTTGTGAAAGTTAATTCTGTCAGGGCTGTATTGGATGGTCATCCAAATAGTTAGCTTCTATTTTAGAAGCTTAGAGCAGCCAATCCTACTGCCGAACCCTCAAGACTATAGACGTAATAGGTCGAGCCTTTGTGATTAATCGATCCATCGAATTCTAGAGCCTGAATTGTTGCACCATTCAAGCCGTGTAGTTCAACGGTACCGACTTCGCCAACCACACCATCAGCACCAATCAACTTCGCAGTGCCGCTTACCCCCAAGGACGTGGTTGCCAAAGCTTTGGTGGTAACAAGCAGGTCCTTAGCACCGAAATTTTCGATGCGGTCATCGCCGAGATGAATGTCGAGCGCGCTATCAAAGAAGAACACGTTCTTCTTGCTGTCCGGAGCATCGCCTTTCAAAATATCGTCGCTGATCTTTCCTTCGATCGCGCCTTTCGGCCTTACCCCTGCGTTGGCATAAACCGACAAGCCGTTATCATCGGTACCCAGGAAGCGGAGAGCGGACACACCCGCAAGAGTCACATTATCAACGCTCCCGGCCCCGTCCAAACCTAACTTTGACTTGGAAAATGTGATCAAGCCATCACCGTTGCCATCGAACAGCGTGCCTTTTGTCACCAGGACATCGGCCGATCCAAAATTCGTGATTTTGTCGGAACCGGATTTCGCAGCCAAGTCGAAGTAGAAGCTGTTATGCTGGCTCGTCCCGGTCAGGGTCTCGTTGGTCGATGCGGAACCGTTCACCGTTCCAGCACGCTGAAGCAATGGAGAGTCCGGCAAGCTTGGGAAGGCCAGCGGCGGTGCCTTCACCGTTACCTCTACGGTTGTAGATGAGGTCGCCTTTCCATCATTGGCCACATAGGTAAAGCTGTCGCTACCGACATAACCGTTCGCAGCCTTGTAAACATAAGTGCCATCGGCAGACAGCGTGACAGTGCCATGTGCAGGCCCTTTGTCGAGCTTCACTGTCAGAACGTCGCCGTTGGCATCCTTGTCGTTGACAAGCACATTGCCCTTGCCAATCTCGCCAGCAACGATCGCCACACTGTCGGCAGCTGCAACGGGTGCCGTATTGGCCGGAATCGCAGGCACCGGCGCCTTAACCGTCACGGAAACCATCGCGGACGAAGTCGCCTTGCCGTCGTTGGCCAGATACGTGAAGCTGTCGTTGCCGACATAGCCGGCATCAGCCTTATAGACATAGTTGCCGTCCGCAGACAGTGTTACCGTGCCGTGCGCAGGCCCCTTGTCGAGTTTGGCGGTTAAAGCATCGCCGTTGGCGTCCTTGTCGTTGAGGAGCACATTACCCTTGCCCACTTCGCCAGCGACGATTGCCAAGCTGTCGGCAGCAGCGACTGGCGCCGTGTTGGCCGGCGCGCTCGGTGCAGGGGTGCCTGCACCCGGCAGCTTGTCGATCTCGGCGATCGTACTGGTCAGATTGTCGGTGATGCCCATGTAGAACACGACAGTGGTCGACTTGCCCGCGGCCAAAGACCCAAGATCGAAGTTGATACTCATCGACACGTCGGTCTTGGTCGTCGTGCCAACTGCCTGCGCCGTGGTAACGGATGAGGCATAAGGGTCTTGGTTGATAAACCCACCGGTCGTCACGACAGCACGATTGTCATTGGAATAGAGGAACATCGGGTCGGCGCCAGCCTTGGCGGCGGCAGTCACCAAGGCACCACCAGCACCCTGCTTTACGATCGTGTTGACGGTGGCGAAGCCGTCCGCCAGATCCGGATCAACGGTGCGCAAGTACCGCAAGTCGGACATCGAAGCCGCCGAATTGTTGGTCAAGGTGACCTCAAATCGCAGGAACTTGGCATCGTCGGTCAGTGTGACCTTCTGGTCGATCGCAAGCTTCTCGTTTGTTGCACCCTTCCAATCAGCCTCTGCGACGGTTTTGGTGGAGGCGTTGCTTGCAGTGCCGTTGATCTGGCTCAAGCCCGCAAGTTCCTGGTTCGAACGAACGTAGGTTGCGCCACCGGTCTTGTAGCCGATATTGAACCCTTCAATCGCCAGACCACGCACGATGGCATCGTGCGTTGCTGCCTTGCCCGTACCAAAACCATCGGTATCTCCGATCAGGCCGAGTCGCTTATAGCCAGCGGCCAAATCGGTGTTAAATTCTGGCATAACGTTTTTGGTCGTGCCGATCGTTCCGCTGCTACTGAAACCAACGGCAAGATACTTGCCCTGGAGGTACGTCTCTTTACCAAGCATGCCATTCAGCAATGTCATACGCCAATCCTCGAATGGCCAGCGGCATCACCGCATGGCATCTGTCATATCGCTGGCCAAAGCCCTTTCAGCGCGCCACTTACAATAGAAAGCCGCCCACCGGAACTCGAATCTACCCCTCTGTTATTGCATAAATATCCATGAATGAAGTTGCCCGCGCGTTAACCTTTGGTTCAGGCGGGACCTAAAAACGAGGATGAAAAAGCAAGAATTTTTAATTATTTAAAATTTATCCAATTATACTGATTAACAACTTATTATATCAACCGCTATTTTTACACTTAGGTTTATAACATATAAATTTACATGATTAATTTTGTTATATATATTGTCACAGGCAATATCATTCAAATCTATTGTAAAAGATACCTTAAAATATGCCATGCGCAGATGTAATGACTGAGGACATCAATGCAGGAAACTTTAGATGATAGACCAAGCAAGCCTCATCTAAGAGGCTGCATTCCACGGCTACGTTCGCTACGCGCAGTGCTTGCGGCGGATCTTTATCGCTATGCTGGGCGCACAGGCGCACAAGCCTTCGCCAAGCATTACCTTTTCACCCCTGGATACAAGTACACCGTTATCATGCGGACCTGTGGGTATTTAAAGACAAAGCCTTTGATGGCTTTTGGTTTATTCCCTATAGCAAAGTGGCTTTTGCTACGAGCGCGCTATAAGTACGGTATCGCCATACCAGAGTACACAGTTATAGGTCCTGGATTTTTTATCAATCGATTCGGTGGAATCTATGTAAATGGTGATGTGGTTATCGGTCGGAATGTAAACTACACGCATGGCGGAATGCTTGGTCAGCTCAATCGTGGTCCACGAGCAGGCAACCCGATACTTGGAGATCGGGTATTTATGGCCTCGGGGGCAAAGGTGATCGGCGCCGTCATGATCGGTAACGGCGCGTCTATCGGCGCCAATGCGGTAGTCACCAAAGATGTGCCGGAAGACGGCGTAGTGGGCGGCGTCCCTGCAAAGCTGATCTCCACCTCAGGTTCCGAAGGCTACATCAACCGCCAAGTACCGGACCCTCTCATAAATCGCTGCAAAGGTGCATTTGTTGGCCCTGTGCCTTGGGAAACCCAGGTATAGCCTCAGCATGTATTAGAAGATGCCGAGGGCATCATCCAAAGACTATGTAGCGGAGTTCGTCGCCCTGCTATTTTTTCTTTTTGAAATCATGCACGTTGGTCCGAATGTCACGGAGCCCTCACCCTTAACTCTCTCAGTACCGGTCCAACGTGATAGATCACACGATCGCACACTGATTTTGCCCCCCTCTTTCCCGAAGACGACAAGAGGCTTGTCGCCAATGGCAATGAGCTTGTCGATGATCCAATCTGTGGTGAGGCTTGTCGCTTGAACGTGTCCCCAAGATGGATTGATCGAGGTGAGCGTGCCTGCAGTACCCTGCGCCCATAGACGATAGCTATAGTGGCCGGCGTTCGTGACACTCAGATCATCAAGCCGGGTGTTACTGCTCTTGAGATCGAAGCCTCCATCGCTCGGACTTTCACAAGCCACCTTGCGAATGGTGACGTTGAAGTTCCCTCGTTCGGTACTCACACAGTCGCCGTTAGCGTATTTGTTTGCAGGCCAGTTCGTACGGAAGTCGGCTAAGTGGCCGCGCTCGATCAAAATATTATGAGCGGTGCCGTTAACAGCAATACCGACTGGAATCGAACTGTCAGTGCGCGGCGTTGAACCGGTAAAACGAAAATCACGAATGGTCCAGTCAGCGCTATCACCACGAATATAGATACCGCGCTTGCCAACTTTGGCCTCTACCCGCTCGACTATCACTTTGTTAATCGTCGTCGGTTTTCCTTTCTCCGGTGCAATAAAGTCTCGAGCATCATCTGCAATTATATCACTTATTACGATCGGTTTTTCCGCTGTCCGCAGCGGAAAGGCGACCATGGCGCGCAGAGCATGGACATTCTTCGTCGAGCCATAGGCGATCTGACCCGAACTGCCAAAGTCCTTGGGCTTGGCAGTAATGGCCGGTGAGTGAGGCTTTGCACTCGTGATTGCCTGGCCAAAACTGGGGCCGGCCACCAAAGCTGAAGCAGCGAGGAGATGGCGGATCATTGCTCGTGTCCTGTGCAAATTAGACGACCGATCTGTTCGTAGCACCTGTCGCATGCCTCCGACACCATCCGTGTGACACTTCCACCATGTTAGGTGTCCGAACCAAGGATAAGGCGCCGAGCGATGCACTAGTGATACCTCTGGGTTTGGAGCGACGCATCGCGGTTGCTCCTCCCCGAAGTTTGGCGAAAGCAGGCTTAGCCCTCGACCTCAAATCAGTAATTATGCCTCGGGCTGGTTCCTTCTTGGAAATTCATCAATAACCGATCGCATGCTATCGCGAGGCCATTCTTCCCGATTGAGAACCTCCAACGGGGCGGCCGGGGAGTATGCGCTGATCGCGCGCGTCGCTTACCCGATCTTCCCATAATCTGTTCCCGAATGCGTTATCCCGAAATTTTCCATTCAACATGGAGAAACGGGACACCAGCAGGCGACTATACGCGGCTTGCGAAAGTTAGCGCTCGCGCCCACGGTCGTCACGACCGCGATCCCGCTCCTGCTGTCTAATCCATCCGCGCTGCTGTTCCTGCTGACGCTCGGCCCGGCGTTCGCGCATGACCGCATCATAGAGCTTCGTGAGATAGGGATGCGCTTGCTCAACCTTGGCACGGGCAAGGTCATTACCCCGATGGCGACGATGCCCGGTGACAGGGCCAAGATACTCTTTGATGTGATTCAGGCGTTTGGCGAGCTGTGTAGAACGCTTTTGCAGCGCATGGGCAGCCTTTTCCCAATTGGACTGCGCAGCCTCATGAGCTGTGCGCCGCAGGATCGCGAGCGGACCGCGAGGCGCGGACGGCTGTGTACGGGCATGGTCATCCCTGACCTTCTCATGCCGATGGTACATTCCCGTAGCGCGTGCATGGGCTCGCATGGCGCGAGTCTGAACGCCAGAAAGGGCTCGCTCATGCTCAGCGCTCCAACTCTGCACCACGCCCTCTCGCGTAGGCCGTTGAACCGGCGCTGCATTCCCTTTCGCCTTATCGAACATAGCACGCGCGAGTTTCGGCAACCAGATCTCGCGCCGATCGGCGAACGCGCGGGTATGGTCTTGCGCGCTCCGATCGGGCGCATAGTCGCTGGCCATGTCCTTGCCGCGATCGCGGGACAGCACCTGAGCGAGCTTACCTTGATCGGCGAAATCGTCGCGACCGTAATGAAGTTGCACGCCGTCGCGATGCCGCGATAGTCCGACATAGCCGCTGTGCCGGTCCATACCCGGTGTTGCGAGAACGTGAACGCGATCGACTGTCACGCCCTGCGATTTGTGAAACGTAGCGGCATAGCCGTGATCGACCGCTGCATAGTCTTTCGCCGCGAATGTGACATCGCGCCCATCGTCGAGCCGCACCGTCATGCCTTTGGGGGTGACGCGGCCGATCGTCCCCAGCGTGCCGTTCTTCACGCCCAGCGAGCGCTCATTACGTAGGAACATAAGCCGATCGCCCGCCGCAAAGTCACGGGCGCCACGGTCGGCCGTAAACGCTACGTCTTCACCCAGATCGCCGGTCGTGCGAAGCCGGTCGCGCGCTTCCCTGTTCAGCTCCCAAACCTCGGCATTGGTGTGGGTGAGGATGATGCGGCTTTGCTTGGGATCGGCACGGCGCTGGCGATCCCACCCTTCCACGAGGCTTTCACGCGCCGCCTCGCGCGTATCGGCCGTATGAATCATGCCGTACGCAGCATAGGCATCTAGCGCTTCGGCCGTCCGCCCCGTGGCGAGTGCGCGGGTTGCTTGCCTTTGCCAGCCCTCGCGCTGCCGGCGGACTTCGGTGATCTCGGCCGCGCCGTGACGCTCGGTGATCGACCGGAATGCCGCGCCTGCCTCGATCGCCTGCAACTGCTCTGGGTCACCCACCAGCACGACCTTGGCACCGGCGTCGCGGGCGTGGGACAGCACCTGCTCCATCTGGCGGGTGCCGATCATGCCGGCCTCGTCCACTACCAGCACGTCCTTGGGGCCAAGCCAGTCGCGGCCCTGCGCCCAGCCATGTTCCAGGCTGGCGATAGTGCGGGAATGGATGCCCGATCCACTCTCCAGATTCTCGGCCGCGATCCCTGACAGCGCAGCGCCACGCACCTGATAGCCTTCACGCTCCCACGCCTCGCGCGCTACCCCCAGCATCGCCGATTTGCCGGTGCCGGCATAGC
>NZ_CAXYKL010000027.1:0-7748 GCF_964277725.1 uncultured Novosphingobium sp.
ATCACCAATCTTAGCAACCTGTCCACCTCGGTTGCGCCGGGCGTCAACATCACGCAGTTCGCGGGCACGCCCAGCACGCTGGCTTTCAATATCCGTGGTGCCTACTCGTCTGATCCCGGCATCGGCCTGGCAGAGCAGGGCGTAGCCGTCTATCAGGACGGCGTGCCGCTTGGCCGCGCCGTCGGCACCGGAATTGAACTGGGCGATATCGAGCGCATCGAGCTTCTGCGCGGGCCGCAGGGCACTTTGTTCGGCCGCAATGCCGAAGGCGGTGCGGTGCAGTTCATCACCAAGCGTCCGACCGGCGAAGCGGGTGGCCGGATCGAATTGCAGGCGGGCAATTTCAACCAGCGCCGCGCCATGGCCGTGCTCGAACTGCCCAAGTTCGCCAATATCTCGGTCAAGCTGTCTGGCTTGGTCGACCGTCACGACGGTTGGACGCGGAACATTCAGCCACGCGAGGGCGTAGACTTTTATCAGCCAGGTTATCGGCTGCCGGAAACCGCGTTCAAGCAGGAAAAAAGCGGTAGCTTTGAGGATTTGGGCTATAAGAATCAACGCGGCTTTCGCGTAGCGGTGCAGTGGGAACCGACGCCGAACTTCACCGCGAACTACTCGTATGACTTTTCCGATCTGAATTATACGGTTTCTTACAACTCACGCACCGGCGGGCGTGTACCTTCGTCTTATGCATGGTGCTTGAATCCAGCGTACGCCGCGACGTGCGCCAGCGGGGCCGGCATCGCCGCGAACATCTATTACGGAACGCCATCGGCGCAGCCCCGCAACCCTAAGTATGTCGATGCTCCGAGCTACTACCCGCAGAGCAGCAACCACATTCGGGGTCATGCGCTGACGCTGGAATGGGAAGCGTCGGATAACCTGACGTTTAAATCCATTAGCGGTCTACGTTTCCTGCGCGAGAATGGATTCACCAATCTTGGCACCGGGCAAGTCTTCGTTCAAACAATCCCGACATCGGCTTTTGGAGCCAACATCGGTCAGGTGGCCGGGTTCACCGGCACTCTGGCTCTAGCGGGGGTTGATCAAAAGCAATTCAGCCAAGAAGTCCAGATGATTGGTAACTTCGGCGATCTTAAGCTCACCGCCGGGTTGTTTTACTATTATGAACGCGTGTTCGATACGCGCAGCTCTTTCTTCGCGATGGGCTATCAGGTGATCAACCCAACCACGTTACGTCCGATCGCCCTGACGCCCTTCGATTTCGGCGGTACGCTCGCCGATGGTCTCACCGCTTCTCTCCAGAAGTTCAGGGGTGCTGCGCATTCCTATGCCGCCTACACCCAGGTCACATATACGCCGAGCAGCGTACTTGATGGCCGCCTCTCCATCACCGGCGGCTTGCGCTATACCAAGGACAAGAAAGAGTTCACGCGTTTACGGGCAGCGGCCGGTGCGTTCGGCGCCAATGAGTCGCTGTTTGATCGGGACCGATTTGATCCCGCAGCCATCATCGCGTTCCAGGCCACGCCGACTTTGAACCTTTATGCTCGCTACGCGCGTGCCTATCGCGCCGGCGGTACGGGTATCCGTAACAAGCTGGCACTGACCACATACGATCCTGAGGTGAACACCACCTATGAAGCAGGCGTGAAGTCCCAGCTGTTTGATAACCGCGTGCGCCTGAACGTTGCTGCCTTCCACAGCATTATCGAGAGTTCACAAGTCTCATTCCAAAACAGCGGCGTCGATCCGTCAAGCACGGACACCGTGAACATGAGCGGCAACGTGAAAATCGATGGCGTCGAAGTAGAAGCTCAGGCCCAGATATCTGAGAACTTCTCGATGAATGCAGGCTATAGCTACATGCATTCCTCTTTCAAGGGTGCGACAGTTACGGGCCTCGTCTCCGACGGCCTCGGCGGTACCAGCTTGGTGTCTTTCCCAGTTGTCCAGGTTCCGTTTTTGCCGAAAAACCAAGTCAATATAGGAGCGGACTACACTCATCCGGTAGGCGAGGCCAACTTGTTTGCGCATCTGGAATATTCATATCAGAGCGCTCAGAAGAACGAGCCGCGCGATCTAGTTGGAGCCCTAGCGGCAGATCGCAGTCTTTCGCAATTTAACGGCCGCATCGGTCTGCGTGACATTGACGTCGGCGCCAGCAAGCTTTCCATAGAGCTCTATGGCTACAACCTCTTCAATAAGCGCGATCTTGCTTACGCCTATGGCATCGGTTCCACTGACTTCACAGTAGGAATTCGCAATGATCCCGGCGGCTCGGCCTATACCACTAATCCACGGACCTTCGGTTTGCTTGGAAAGGTTTCGTTCTAGCCGCTTTTAAAACATTTTGAGATCATTGCGATTAAGGCTTGAGGACGTCCTGTGAATGCGGATGTCCTCAAACCTCGTTGCGTTCTGGCAAGGCATTCAGAGCTCCGTTTCCGTTTGTTCCGATTTCACGGCGTAGCGCTCTGATCTATATCGCCCCGGCCGTCGGCCGACACGAAAACCAGGGGAACATTCATGCGCCTGTACCGCGTAAAGGCCTTCACCGGCATCGATGGTTTGCAGCGTGTCGACGAGCCGGACCCTGTCCCGCCCGTCGCCGGGCAGGTTCTGGTTCGCGTTCGGGCAACGTCCATCAACTTCCGGGACTGGATGGGCCTGATCGGCGGACTTCAGGCCGTGGAAGGCGGTATGGTACCCAACCATATCCCAATGTGCGACGGTGCTGGCGAAGTGGTCGCGGTCGGCCCATCGGCAAGACGCGTGAAAGTCGGTGATCGGGTCGCCATGACGTTTCATCCAACGTGGATCGATGGTGCCATTCCGGATGACTTCAATGTTCTCGGGCGCAGTGCCGGGCCAAATGATGGCTGCCTAACCGAATTCACCACCGTCGATCAAAGCGAGGTGGTCACGCTGCCCGATCATCTCTCGTTTGAGGAAGCAGCGACTCTGCCATGCGCCGGTGTGACGGCCTGGGCTGCGCTTCGTGGCCAAGTGGGCAAACTTGAGCCCGGCGAGGACGTGCTGGTCATGGGTAGCGGCGGGGTTTCGATACTGGGGCTGCAGCTGGCCAAGATCGCCGGCGCGAGAGTGATCGCAACGACATCGTCTCCGGCGAAGATGGACCGTCTGCGCGAACTGGGGGCAGACGCGGTGATCGATACCTCGGCAGGCCCGGGATGGTATAAGACGGTGCAGGAGGCCACGGGTGGACGCGGGGTCGATGTCACTCTGGACGTTGGTGGTGCAACCGGGTGGCGGGACTCCATCCTCTCAACGCGCCGTTCGGGGCGGATCAGCCTGATCGGTGCATTAGACATGCAGCCAGGAGAGATGCCGGCGCTCTTCATGATGCGAGGGATCAATCTCAATCCCACTCGCGTCGGTAGTCGCAGACATTTCGAGGATATGAACCGAGCGATCGCTCAGACCGGCATGCGCCCCGTGATCGACAAGGTGTTCGCGTTCGAAGAAGCGGCAGCAGCGTTCCAGCATTTCGCGAGCGGGACTCGTATAGGCAAGGTCGTCATTCGGATCGACTGACGTGCGGAACTACCGTTCGATCCCCTCCGCATCCACTCGTCAAAGTTCGATAATCTATCTTATGTAAAATGAAGGTCGCGTCTGGGAGCGCCAGACCATATCACCGCGAGCGGATACACCCGCGCAAGACCCACCGATCGCGCGGTGTCGCGTCGCTTCCGCTGCGTATCTCATGACCCTGGTCGCATGAGCGTGTCCGTTTCACGTCCGCCGCCGAAAAACCCTGCCGTTTTATCTGGCCAGCCATTGCCTTCACGACCCGGGCATAGCCTTTTATTGTTTTAGCACTAACAGACCAGTCGCGGCTTTCGAGTTCATCCATACCGATGATGGCTTCGATCCCCACCTACTTCAAAGCGGCTGCGGCCTTCCAATATCAATTATGTATATTTGATACCAAAGGCAAACCAATGCTTTCCGAGGTGAGATGATGAAGACGCTGGCTCGCCGCCACGGCATCATCGATCATCCGATCGAAAATTGCTTCAACAGGCTCGATCGCATCGGCGAAGATAGCTGAATGTCCCCAATCATAGCTGCCTCGGCTAAGATCACCGCTTTTGTAACCTGCCCGAGTATGCGTGCCGGACACAAGATCGCGATAAGCTTCGAATTCAGTCACCCCTGCGGCTTCCAGCGCGAGAACATCCTTTGTCGTCTCGTTGGCCAGGACCCGGTGATTGTCACGGAAGACGCGCTTGATCACGGTGCTTTCGCTGCCATCGGCGGCGATCAGTTGGGTCTTATAGCCTTCGCTTACCCACATTTCTTTCGCCACCATCATGCGCGTACCCATGATCACGCCCTCGCAACCCATCGCCAGCACGGCCGCAAGCTGGCGCCCTGTGCCGATCCCGCCGCCGATCACGACGGGAATATCGATCTCCATCGGCGCCTGCGCGGCATGGACCATCGTTCCGATCTGATGCACACCAGGATGGCCGCCGCATTCGTTACCGATCACGGTGACCGCATCAACGCCAAGTCGTTGCGCGGTATGGGCATAGCGGACGCCGGGCACCTTGTGGATCACGCGAATGCCCGCTTCCTTCAAGGCGGGGATGATTGGTCCGGGGTTCTGCCCGGCCGTTTCGACGCAAGAGACATTGTTCGCCACCATCTCCGGAATGAACGAGAGGATGCGCTCCACCGAACCGGGGGCGCGGCCGATATAAAGGTTTACCCCGAACGGCATTCCGTCCGTCAATTCGCGACAAAGCGCCATCTGCGATGAAAAGGTATCTGGCTCCTCAAATCCGGTGTGAACCAGGAAGCCCATGCCGCCCGCACGAACCACTGCTGCGACATAGCGGGCATCCGATACGCCCGGGCCCAGCCCGCCGCAGAGGATGGGATGGCGGATGTTCAAAAGCTCGGTCAGGCGGGTCTGGAAAGTGGCGGGACGCATCAGGAAACCTTTCGTTTAATCACAGTGGGCCGAGCGCGCTGTCCAGGCCGGAAGCAAGTGCCTCAGGCGCTTGCGCATGTCCCAGACGCGGCCCGGCATCGGCCTTAGGTGAACCATCATCCCCGTCCAAGCCAGGGTCACGGCCTTGCAATCCATCACAGCCCCGCCATTGATGCTGTGCACGCCTTGCGCGGAACATTCAGCGTGAGAATGGCGAGTGCGCCATCCGTATTGCTCATGACCAGGTGTTGATGATTGTAGCTCATGCCGCCTCGATCGGGTTGACGCCTGCGACACAGCAGCCGGGCTCTATTGTATCCTTTGCGGATGACCGTTGCAGTTCGCAAGGCGCTGCAAGGCAGTGATCGCAAGCATGATTGCCCCAATCCACATTGGCCGATGGCTCGGAGAGAGATAGCACCGTCCACCGCGTGGGAATGGCAAAAAAGACATTCTACAAGGCGGCTCCCTCCCCTCCCTCTGAAGCCCCGCCACCACCATGACCGCGTTGACCGACCGTGATCTATCCCGCCGCTTGCTGTCCCTCATGGAAGAGCGCCGCAGTGCCCTGCCGCCCGGTGCAGGCAATGCGCTGACGGCACGCGTTATCGCCGAGACCGGAATGTTGTGAGGTCTTCGGCGCGGGCGAGCAGGCCGGGTTCAGTATCAATCCGCTGAACTTTTGACTGCAGGCGCGGGGCGCCGTATCGCCCTAAGCTGGAAGATCCGTTGACGTTCATGTACATCAGCGGAACCACTGGACGGCCCGAAGATGTGTCGCGTTCCAACCGGGTGCAAGTTCAAGAAGCTAGCCTTGCGCGAACTTTATGGGCAAACGCCGATCACCGCCGAAACGACCGGTACCGCAAGGTGATTGCCTTAGAAAGCTACTGGAACGGCGCATCATGACCCGAATTTTTCAAACTCGCCGTTGGCCAGATACGGCGGAGCAAGCGCTCGATGGGCTAGGTGACGTGGAACGGCGGACCGATGACCGCCCTCTTTCGGCTCGGGAATTGCGCGTCGGACTGGCGAGCGCCGATGTCTTTTGCCCCACGGTATCAGACACGATCGATGCACTTGTTCTGGGCGATCTCGACCTTTCGGGCAAACTGATCGCGAATTTCGGTGCTGGCACCAGCCATATCGATGTTGCCGCTGCTCGCGCGGCGGGCGCGGTGATCAGCAACACCCCCGATGTCTTGACCGATTGCACCGCGGACGTGGCCATGCTGCTGATCCTGGCCGTGGCCCGCCGCGCTGGGGAGGGAGAGCGGCAGTTGCGCGCAGGCGGCTGGCCGGGCTGGCATCCGATCCACATGATGGGCAAGCAGGTCAGCGGCAGCGTGCTTGGCCTTGTCGGCTTCGGCCGCATCGCTCAGGCGATCGCGCAGCGGGCAGCCAAAGGCTTCGGCATGGAAATCCTTGTCTGGAACCGCAGCCCGGTGGCATCGGACTTGCTGGCCGCTTGCGCCGCGCGCCAGGTCGGCACGCTGGACGAACTGCTGGCGCGGGCCGACTTTGTCTCGCTCAACATCCCGGGCGGCCAGCAGACCCACCACTTGATCGACGCTGGCCGATTACAGAAGATGAAGCCCACGGCATTCCTCATCAACACTGCGAGAGGAACCGTGGTCGATGAGGCCGCGCTGGTACAGGCGCTCGATCAGGGTGTGATAGCGGGGGCCGGGCTGGACGTGTTCGAGGAAGAGCCGCGCGTCCATCCCGGCCTGCTTCAGCGTGAGAATGTGGTTCTGCTGCCCCACCTTGGCAGCGCGACGATGGAGACGCGGGTCGCCATGGGCCTGCGCGTTGCGGAGAACATCCGGCATTGGCAAGCGGGTGAGCCGTTGCGCGATCCAGTTGCATGACCGTGGACCCGGCTGCCGCGCTTCGTGCCCTGCTGGATGCAGCAATCTCATCCGCGCAACCGGCAATTTGCGTTCCCCCGGCCCTCCCCGCCCCGCCCGATGGCCGGACGATCGTGATCGGTTTTGGAAAGGCCGCGGCGGCGATGGCAAGGGCGGTTGAGGATCACTATACCGGCCCGGTTACCGGCGTCGTCGTGGCACCGCATGGTTCGTCTCAAGATCATGGTTGCCGATCTATCCAGGTGCTGGAAGCGGGACATCCCATCGCTGACGACGCCAGCGTTACGGCAGCCAAGGCCATCATGGCGGCTGTGTCGGGGCTTACTGCGGATGATCTGGTACTGATCCTGATTTCCGGCGGGGGCTCGGCGCTGTTCGAGTGGCCGCGCGATGGGGTCAGCCTGAGCGAGATGCAGGCCGTCGTGCGTCAGTTGATGCACGCGGGTGCGAGCATCGGTGAACTGAACACCGTGCGCGCGACCTTGAGCCGCGTGAAGGGAGGTGGCCTCGCTCGTGCCATTGGATCGGCACGGGCCGTGGCGCTCGTCATCTCGGATGTCGTGGGGGATGATATTGCGGTGATCGCCTCCGGTCCGGCAGTTGCCCCGCCCGATTTGCGAGCCGCTCCAGACATTCTGGCACGGTACGGCGTCGATGCGAGTGATGACATATTGCGCGTCATGGCGGGGGCGGCGCAGGCGCATGATCTCACTCCGGCCATCCCCCATCACCTTATCGCGACGCCGGCGATGGCGTTGGCAGCTGCGGCCAGTTTGGCGCGTAATCTGGGTTTGAAACCGATCGTGCTGGGTGACAATATCGAAGGCACACCCGATGTCGCCGCCGATCTTCATCTGCAGGCTGCCGCCAGGCTGCAGCCGGGGGAGGTTCTGCTTTCCGGGGGTGAGCTGGTTTGCCGGGTTACCGGCGCAGGGCGTGGAGGGCCAAAC
>NZ_CAXYKL010000028.1:0-6759 GCF_964277725.1 uncultured Novosphingobium sp.
ACAGATTGCCGAGCGGTGCTGCGCCAAAGCCGAGCTTTCCCGGTAAGATATCTGTCAAATCCATTACGCTTCTCCTTGGCGCTCATTTGATTTCAGACGAGGTGTCTCTTGTCATGTTGCAGCCATCGTCTGCGATCTCGCCAGTAGCAAATGCGATAATGACCGATTCTTGATAATTTCAGAGAAACCATCAGCAGATCTAAATTGACTTCAAAAAACCTATCCAAACGTGTTTGCGAAAAAAAGCTGAGCAAGCGAGATGCGAACCTTTTTACGTGTTACTGAGGGGCGCTCCCTGAACCGCGTTTCGGCATTTGCATCGCCTCTGCCGGCCTGGCGCGGTCCTGATGCTGGCTCATCCTGACGCGCGCCTTGCGGCTCGCATCCCTTGTAGCAAGGCCGTTGGCCATCCAACATTCCGGCATAAATTTCACGCTGCGACGAGAAAAACCGTGCGCTTGGCTAGGTATGATCTTCTCTAAATTCGCTAAGGACGAGGTCTATCTTACGCTGCATCCCTTCTGGCTTACTGTAGATCAAAACGCGCTCGGGCACCTTGCACGGAAGCTTGTCATCGGGATGTATCACGTCTTAAATTCGGACCATCTCCACCCGGCCGTGAGAGGTTGGGCTCGCGCCAACCCGACCGCACCAACGCTCGAAGCACTGGCGAAGCTGCACCACCCGCGCAAACGGACGGTGCGTCATGTCCACGTTAACGAGGGCGGCCAGGCGGTTATCGTCGATAAATTCCACCATCACACCGGGGGCCAGCAATATGGACAATCAGCCGATTAACCCCCATGCAGCCGGAGCCGGCCAATCTGACGAATGCGCCGCGCTGCCTAGCACGGACCCGCTCGTGGACGACGTGCCAATCCCCGGCGGTAAAGATGAGTCGGCGCTGTCGGATGCGCGGTGGGGAGGGCAGCGGCGCGCCGAAGGGTATTAGCAATGCCCACAAGCATGGCGCACGATCTGCTGAGGCATTGGCAGCTACGCGATACCCGAGAGCTATGGGGCAACTGGTGCAGGAAATGCGGTACCTTGCGCCTTTGCCGTATGCTTGAGATGGTCGAACTTTCGAGTCGGGGCAGGAGCAGGGGCAGGCGACGCCACTAGATCAGAACGCGCGCGTGCGAGATATTCTGGCAAAAGAAAATATGCTGAACCTCAGGGAAGCAACCTAAGCGATCTTGACCCAATGGGGATGCTCGGCCATCTTTTTCTTTGTTGCGGCCGTCATGGGGCGGATCACCAGGTTTCTGACAGGGACAAGCTATGGCTTCGGTGTTCCAGACAGGCTTGTTTGGCTCGTTATTATTTGGATGTTTATAGACGGTTACCCTCGCCTCCTCAGGCATGCGTAATTCGATAACTCCAGCCACTTTTCAGCCGATGGTCGGGTCGATCAAGAACTTCTCGCCGGTTGCTTTGCGGACGTATGCGTTCAGTATTTCCGGATCAAGCGCTTCCGCCAGGCCGATCACACGCGTGTACTTGCTGGCGAAGGTCGTTGTCAGTTCGTCCAGCACGCGGCCACGAAAGCGCTGCGCTACCGCTTCCCCGGCCTTTTGAAGATACGGGAAGAGAAGCCATCCCGATATGCTGAACTGAAAGCCGATGCCACCGCGATCGAACGTTGTCGGAGCGGCATCCAGCATCCCGTAGATGTAAAGCTGCTTGAATGTCATCGAACCGTATCGATTATATTCAGAGGCGGTAAGCACAGACGCGCGCTCCATCGCCTGCAGGATCTCGCCTCCCAGTGTGCCCCCGCCGATCGCGTCAAACGCTATGGTGGCTCCGGTTTCGACAATGGCGTCGGTCAGCGCCTCGCCAAAGTTTGCGTCCTTGCTGTTAAGAACATACTTCGCGCCGATCGCGCGCATCAACTCGACCTGCTCAGGCGAGCGGACGATGTTGATCAGCGGTATGCCATCGGCAAGGCAGATTTTCTGGAGCATTTGACCCAGGTTCGATGCCGCAGCGGTGTGGATGATGGCCTTGTGCCCCTCTGTCAGGGCTGTTTCGACGAATCCCTGCGCGGTCAGCGGATTGACGAATATCGCAGCGCCGTCCTTGGCGCTGGCGCCTGCCGGCAGAGGGATTACATCACGCGCCTTGATGCGACGGTAGTCAGCATACATCGCACCGCCAATCATGCCGACCCGCTGGCCTTTCAGCGATACGGCATCCTTTCCTGCGGCGATCACAGTCCCCGCCCCCTCGTTTCCGATGGGCAGCGACTGACCAATCCTGCCTTTGACGGCTGGCAAGCGATGCGACGGTACGTGTAGGGTCAGTCTGATGCCCCCATCGTCCGCTGGCTTCGCGCTGGTAACGTCGGCAGGTCCGATCAGCAGGCCAAGATCACTTGGATTGATCGGCGCGGCCTCGACACGCACGATGATCTCGTCATCACCCGGATCGTCGATCGTGACCTCCTCCAGCGACAACACAAGATTTCCCTCTTCGTCGATCTTGGTACGAAGTTCGCGTCCCGTGAAGGCCATGTTCGTTTCCCGTTGAGTGATGCTGGATGCGCAACGCACATGGGGTGCAAAACCGCCGAAGCAAGCAGGCCGTCTGAGGTTATCTGCCGCAAGAACCTTGCGGGCGGTCATGACGTTCGCACCGGCGATAAGGACCGGTACCCCCACCGCCATGAAGCCTTCTGAGCCTGTCACTGGCTCAGCCGATCGTGCCTAAAATGACATACGGCCTTGCTGAAGTAGCATATTATCACCGTCCGGGGACAGTGCTAGGCACTGCCGCCACAGGAGATATCGTATGAAGACCCGCGCTGCCGTTGCATTCGAAGCCAAGAAGCCACTCGAAATCGTCGAGCTGGATCTGGAAGGTCCGAAGGCCGGCGAAGTGCTGGTCGAAATCATGGCCACCGGCATCTGCCACACCGATGCCTACACGCTCGACGGCTTCGATAGCGAAGGCATCTTCCCCAGCGTCCTGGGGCATGAAGGCGCGGGCGTGGTGCGCGAAGTCGGACCCGGCGTCACCAGCGTTAAGCCTGGCGATCACGTGATCCCACTGTACACGCCGGAATGCCGCCAGTGCAAATCGTGTCTGTCAGGCAAGACAAACTTGTGCACCGCGATCCGCGCCACGCAAGGTCAGGGCCTGATGCCCGATGGCACGACGCGCTTTTCGTACAAGGGCCAGCCTATCTACCACTATATGGGCTGCTCCACGTTCTCGAACTTCACCGTTCTACCTGAAATTGCCGTTGCGAAAATTCGTGAGGACGCGCCGTTCCAATCCAGTTGCTACATCGGTTGCGGCGTGACGACGGGCGTCGGCGCCGTCATCAACACCGCCAAAGTGCAGGTGGGTGACAATGTGGTCATCTTCGGCTTGGGCGGCATCGGCCTCAATGTGATCCAGGGCGCGCGGCTCGCCGGTGCGAAGCAGATCATCGGCGTCGACCTCAACCCCGATCGCGAGGAGTGGGGCCGCAAGTTCGGAATGACCGACTTCCTCAACTCCCAGGGCATGAGCCGCGAGGATGTGGTGGCCCGGATCGTGGCGATGACCGATGGCGGCGCTGACTACACCTTTGATGCCACCGGCAACACCGAGGTCATGCGCACAGCGTTGGAGGCATGCCATCGCGGCTGGGGCACATCGATCATCATCGGCGTTGCAGAAGCCGGCAAGGAAATCGCGACACGGCCGTTCCAACTGGTCACTGGCCGCAACTGGCGCGGCACCGCTTTCGGCGGCGCGAAGGGTCGAACCGACGTGCCCAAGATCGTCGACATGTACATGACCGGTAAGATCGAGATCGATCCCATGATCACGCACGTCATGGGCCTGGAAGAGATCAATACCGCCTTCGACCTGATGCACGAAGGCAAGAGCATCCGCAGCGTCGTCGTCTTCTAAAGCCTTGCGGTGAAACAGCGTTTTAGGTTCCAACCCGGGCGACGGCGGACCTTCCGGCACCTACTTTCGCGTAGGTGCCTGCCCGGCCTCTCCGCCAATCTTTCCGCGCGACCCGGCTGGTAACAAGGTATGCGCGTACACGTTCGTCTGAAAGGCAGCATCATGGAGCAGGTCAGCGTCAATTTGAGCCATGGGGGGACGCAAAGCGTCTTCACCCACCAAAGTGAGGCCACGGGCACGCCCATGACCTTTTCGGCTTTCGTACCCGCGCATGAGCGCGGGGCACGGTTGCCGGTCATCTGGTATCTCTCCGGGCTGACTTGCTCTCACGCCAATGTAACCGAAAAGGGCGAGTTTCGGCGCTTGTGCGCACAACTCGGCCTCATCTTCATCGCCCCCGATACCTCGCCGCGCGGCGATGGTGTGGCTGACGATGATGCCTATGACTTTGGCAAAGGCGCCGGTTTCTATGTCGACGCCACGCAGGAGCCTTGGCGTCGCCACTATCAGATGCGGCGCTACATCGAGAACGAACTTCCCGATCTGGTGGCCGGGCACCTGCCGGTCGACATGGACCGGCAGAGCATAACCGGACATTCGATGGGCGGACATGGCGCGCTGACCATCGCGTTGCGCAATCCCGGCCGGTTCCGCTCGGTGTCCGCATTTTCGCCTATCGTCAGCCCGATTCACTGCCCTTGGGGTGAAAAGGCATTGGGCGGCTATCTTGGCGCCGATCGCGATGCCTGGCGCACCTATGACGCCTGCGCGTTGATCGAGGATGGCGCGCGCCTGCCTGATCTGCTGGTCGATCAGGGCGAGGCTGACAACTTTCTGGAAAGCCAGCTCAAGATACATCTGCTCACCGAATTGTGTGAAAAGGTCGGTCAGCCCGCGACGATCCGCATGCAGCCCGGTTATGATCACAGCTATTATTTCATTTCGACGTTCATGGACGACCATCTACGCTGGCATGCGGAGCGTCTCGGCAACTCAGGGCGATGACCCAAATCATCATGGCCGATCACGGCGGGCTGGCGGGCGCGGTCGAAGTCAGGCACGGCTTTTCCCGATGGCGGCGTTCCAAACCGGCAACGCTCACCTCAAAGACGATCGGAGCATTCTCACTTGGTGGAGCCTAACCACCCCGCCGCCTTTGCTGCCCGTTCCTGATCTGGATCGAGAGGATCGCCCCGCGCCATGTCCTGCGCGACGGCCATAAGATCGGCCTCGGCAGAGCCGGCCTGGCGATATTCGCCCGTCGCTATCTTGCTGCTTGCCATCGTGCGCTCCAGCACCCAGCCATTGCGATCCTTGCAGGCAAGGCCCGCTATTCCGCCGCCATCGAACACGCGACAGAAGTCGCCTCCTTGCCGGCGGAAGCTGGTGAGGATGCGCAAGTTACCCGAAGGATTGGCGGAGGCCAGTTGTTCGTCGAGGCCCGAGGCCAGCTTGCCCGTGGCCCGCAGACCTCCGCCGCTGGGGGCAATGACCAACCCCTCGCTGTGAAACTGGGTGCCCAGCATCAGCCCCAGCACGAGCGAAGCGGCGAGCGCGAAGCCTAGGCGCGGATTTGAAAACATCGGCACGCGCGCTTTCTTGGCGGCTTGCTTTTCCGCCAACTTGCGCCGCTCACGCGCGGCGGCGAAATCGAGCACTTGAGCCGGTTCGCCCGATGGCGCACCAGTCGCTCCTTTGTCTACTTCTTGTGCTGCCGCCTGCGCCAAAAGCCCATTGAGCGCATCGGGTACCGGCTCGTCGAGGATCGGATCGAGCTGCCGTTTGAGCGCTGCACGCAGGCGTCGTTCGGCAATCAGCTGTCGGCTAAGCTCCGCGTCCATAGCGATTTCGACTTCGATGCGCGCGGCATCCTCGGGTGACAGTTCGCCATCGGCAAAGGCGGTCAGTTCTTCGCGCGTCACGCTCATGCCGTTTCTCCCAGCGCTTTCAACAGTGCTTCGCGCCCGCGCCCGAGCCGTGAGGTCAGCGTGCCTTGCGGAATACCTATGATCTCGGCCGCCTCCTTATAGGCGAACCCTTCGACCAGCACGAGCACCACGGCCTCTCGCTGCTCGTCGGGCAACCGGCTGAGGACGCGGCCGACATTGCCGAGTTCCACTCGGTTTTCTGCGTCGATATCGCCCGGCGTGCCTACGGTCATCCCCTCATCCTCATGGACAAAGGTGCGCGCGCGGCGGCCCCGTGCTCTGGTTTCGTCGATCCATTGGTTACGCATGATCCTGTATATCCAAGCGTCGAGCCGCGTCCCCTCTTCCCATTGCTTCCGAGCCTTCAATGCGCGCTCAAGAGTTGACTGGCACAAGTCATCAGCGTCGGCGGCGTCCCGAGTCAGACCGCGCGCGAACCGCCGCAGCCTTGGCAGAAGGGCGGTCAGTTCGTTGCAGAATGTCGCGTTGCTCATCAATATGCCGTTCTAAGGATGAAACGGTTGGTTGCCACCGTTTCATCCGTGCGTGTGAGAAAGTCTGAGAAATAAAGACGAGACGATGGATCGAACCAATTTTACCCGCCTGATTGGACTATCTGCATCGCTGCTCGCCCTTGCCGGGCCTGCGCAAGCGCAGCTCGGCCTGCCGGGCAACGTCGATCCGGTAGGAGCGCTGCGCCGCGTCGGCGATGCCACGCGCGACATCGCCGACCGCGCGCTGGAGCCGGTCGGGTCCGTCGTTGGCGGCGCCGCAGACCTCGCGCGCGATCGCCTGTCCCGGCTCACCCGCCTTGTAGGGGAGAGCGACGGCGCGATAGAGTGGGATGACAACCACGAGCCCGCGCGTGCGGGCGAGGTGCTTTTGCTCGATCCCGACGCGCAGAGCCTCACCGCCGTGAGCGACG
>NZ_CAXYKL010000029.1:0-14213 GCF_964277725.1 uncultured Novosphingobium sp.
CCCGTGGTATTACCGCCGCCATCAATGGCGATGTCGCGGGCCTTGGTGGCGACGTGAAATACGTCCGCCTCCGCGCGAATGCCTCTCGCTTCCAGAACCTGGGCAAGGGCTTCATCTTCTCGCTCTCTGGTGAGGGCGGCGCGATCAAGTCTTTGAACAATGACCAGATTCGTCTAGTCGATCGCTTCTACTTGGGTGAACCGCAAATTGGCGGCTTCGACATCCGTGGCGTCGGCCCTCGTGTGCTGCGAAAGCCCTACACCGATAAGGATGGCAACCTGCTGACGCGCGACGTCATTGCGGGCGACAAGTTGTCCGAGCGGCGGCGTGATTGGACGGATGACGCCCTCGGCGGTCGGTACTACTACCTGTTCAAGGCTGAGGTCGAAATTCCTCTCGGTTCAGGTGCTCGCGAACTGGGGCTGCGGCCTTCAATATTCGTGAATGCTGGCTCGGTATGGGGCGTCCGGAATCCATTGGGAGAGCAGAAGGATTTCCGTGAAGTCATCCCTATTCCGACGTTGGATGCCAACGGAAATCAGCAATTTACTCAGACCTGCCCAACAGGAACTACGGTTGTGAGTGGGAACAAGACGACGCCTCCTCCTCCTACCGCGCCTAATTGTCAGGTTAACAACAAGCCGATTGGACAGAATATCAACCCATTCAGGGAAGAGTTCGTCGGTGATACCTGGAAGCCGCGTGTTTCTGTCGGTATCGGCGTGAACTGGAATTCTCCTTTCGGTCCCTTCCGCATCAACTTCTCCAAGGTTCTGGTGAAGCAGGACGGCGACGATACAAAACCCTTCAACTTCAACGTGGGAACGCAATTCTGATGAAGACCATTCTCAAGTCCGCCGTGATCGCGAGCCTGTTGCTGGGGACCGCCGGCATCGCTCAGCCCGCGCTGGCTCAGGCTGCCGGTACGCTCGTCCCGGGCCTGGCCATCGCCAACCTGGACGCCGTGATCGCCAACTCCAACGCTTTCAAGGCCGCCGAGACCCAGCGCCAGACGACTTACAAGGCGCAGCTTGATCAGGCCAACGCGCGCAGCACCGCGATCAACGCGCAGCTGAAGCCGCTGGCCGACAAGTTCAACGCCGATCGCCAGGGCGGCAAGGTCGGCCAGGCCGCGCTGGAGCAGCAGGCGGCTTCGATCCAGCAGGTGCAGGAGAACGGCCAGGCCGAAATCCAGCGTATCCTCCAGCCCGTCGCCCTGTCGCGCGCGTATGTGCAAGAGCAGATCCAGGATCGGCTGGACCAGGCCGTAAAGAGCGCGATGGCCAAGAAGAAGATCTCGATCGTCCTCAACCCCGATGCGATCCTGGCGGTCAACAACAACGCCTACAATCTCAGCCAGGATATCCTGGCCGAGCTGAACACGGCGCTGCCTTCGGCGCAGCTGGTGCCGCCGGCCGGTTGGTTGCCGCGCGAAGTGCGTGAACAGCGCCAAGCCCAGGGGCAGGCCGCTGCTCCGGCCGCAGCCGCTCCGGCTCCCGCGGCCAGCCAGCCTTCCGGCCGCTGATAGGGTAGCGTTGCAAGCCATGGCCGACACCGAAACCACGTACGATCACGCCAAGATCCTGTCGGCGCTGCCGCACCGTTATCCGATGCTGCTCGTCGATCGCGTGGTGTCGGTGACGGAGGAGGAGATCCACGCAGTCAAGGCGGTGAGCTTCAACGAGAACTTCTTCCAGGGCCACTTTCCCGGCCGCCCGATCATGCCCGGCGTTCTCCAGATCGAGGCGCTGGCGCAGGCGGCCGGTATCCTGGCGGTGGAGAACCTCGGCCTCGCGGGCACCGGCAAGCTGGTGTACTTCATGGCGATTGAGGAGGCGAAGTTCCGCGCGCCGGTGGAGCCTGGCGTGTTGCTCACCCTGCGGGCCGGCTTCGTGCAGAAGCGTTCAAGGGTGTGCAAGTTCTGGGGCAAGGCCTCCATCGAGGACAAGGTGACCTGCGAGGTCAACTTCACCGCGATGATCGCCGACAGTTGAACGGCCAATACATCGTGGGCCGATCCGGTCCGCCATGCCAACCTGTTCTTGCAATTTCAGCGGTTCGCCGTTAGAGGCGCGCCTTTCCGAATTCAGGCCGGTCGGAACCGGCCCAGCGAAGAGAGTTCACCACGATGAAGGCCGATACCCACCCCGACTATCACACCATCACGGTTCAGATGACCGATGGCTCCACCTTCCAGACCCGCTCCACTTGGGGCGCCGAGGGTGATACGCTGGTGCTGGACATCGATCCCACCTCGCACCCGGCATGGACCGGCGGCAAGGCGCAGTTGCAGGACGGTGGCCGCGTGGCGCAGTTCAACAAGCGCTTCGGTGGGCTCAGCCTCAAGAAGAACTGATCGGCCCCGATCCGATCGACAAAAGGGCGGCTCCGCAAGGATGCCGCCCTTTTTCGTGGAGTCGTTTTTCGCGAGGGTCAGGCGATCAACGCCAGCCACTCCGGCTCGTCCGGTGTGAGCCCACGCAGGAATTCTAGGCCCGCGCGATGGTTGTGAGACCAGCGAACCAGCGCGCCCAACGGTTTGCCCCCCGGGAGCGAGACGGTGACGTAGCTGCCGGGCCGCAGCAGGTCGTTGCTCACCGCCAGGCTGCACCCCTGTAGCGACACGTCCGCCACGGCCTCGTGCGAGGGGGCGACGCCGCCCAGTTCCACGCGAACACGGATCGGAGCCGTCGCCTTGGGGGCGGCCAATGCAGGGCGGGGGGATTGGGCGGCGAGTTGTGGCGCGATCATGGCAATGTCCCTTCGACATGCGCAGTGTCTCACCATGTGCATAACGGCGGGTGACCGATAGCCCCCGTATTCCCCCTCAGGGTTGCACCGAGGGGGCAAGCGGTTAGGCTGGCGTGATGGAAGGACCGGCTACCCCGAACTCGTCATCGCCCGATGTCCGTAGCGATCGTCTGGCAGCGCAACTGCCGGCGCGGTTGGACCGGTTGCCGTGGAGCCGCTTCCACTGGCTCGTGGTGGTGGCGCTGGGCATTACCTGGATTCTCGATGGCCTTGAGGTGACGCTGGCGGGTTCGATCGCGGGGGCTTTGCGCAGCGAGCAGAGCCTGGGGCTGAGTGCCTCGCAAGTGGGGCTGGCGAATTCCGCCTATCTCGCGGGCGCGGTGCTGGGCGCATTGGTGTTCGGTTGGTTGACCGACCGCATGGGGCGAAAGCGCATGTTCAGCGTCACGCTGGGACTGTACCTTCTCGCCACGGCGGGCAGCGCCTTTGCCTGGGACCTGCCCAGCTTCGCAGTGCTGCGGTTCCTGACCGGGGCGGGCATCGGCGGCGAATACAGCGCGATCAACTCGGCGATCCAGGAACTGATCCCGGCGCGGCGGCGCGGTTGGACTGACCTGGCCATCAACGGCAGCTATTGGGCGGGCGCGGCGATGGCGGCAGGACTGTCATTGGTGCTGCTGGACACCGGCCATTTCGGTGTCGACCTGGGATGGCGGCTTACGTTTTTCGCCGGCGCGGTTATCGGCTGCGTAATCATCTGGTTGCGCCGCTTCATTCCCGAAAGTCCGCGCTGGTTGGCGATTCACGGACGCGTGGCGGAGGCGGACGAGGTGGTCTCCGGGATCGAGCAGCGCATCATCGCTGAGGGTCTGATGCTCACGCCCGTACCCGATACGCGCGTTGTCGTGACCACCCGCCACGCCACGCCGCTGTCGGAGGTGTTCCGGGCCTTGGTGAAGACCTACCCGCAGCGCACCATCTACGGGCTGAGCCTGATGATCGCGCAGGCGTTTTTCTATAACGCGATCTTCTTTACCTACGCGATGATGCTGACGGATTTCTATGCCGTGCCCTCGGCCGCGGTCGGTTGGTATATCCTCCCGTTCGCTGCCGGGAACGTGCTGGGACCGCTGATCCTGGGGCGTTTCTTCGATACCGTCGGGCGGCGGCCGATGATCGTGCTGACCTATGCAGCGTCAGGCGTGCTGCTGTTGCTGACGGGGTTGGCGTTTCACGCAGGGCTGCTGGATGCGATCACGCAGACGCTGTGCTGGAGCGTCACGTTCTTCTTTGCCTCGGCCGCTGCATCCGCCTCCTACCTCACCGTCGCCGAGAGCTTTCCCTTGGAAATCCGCGCGCTGGCGATCGCGATCTTCTATGCGCTGGGTACCGGAATAGGCGGCGTGGCGGCGCCGTGGTTCTTCGGCCTGCTGATCGAAAGCGGATCGCGCGATCAGGTGATGCTGGGCTACGCTTTCGGCGCGGCGCTGATGATCGGGGCGGCGATCGTGGCGTGGGTGATCGGGCTCGACAACGAGGGCAAGCCGCTGGAGGAAGTGGCGAGGCCGCTTTCCTGGAACTGAGCGGCCAATCGGCGCAACTCTTCGCCCGGCGCATCGTTGTGGGCTCAGTGCTGCCTTACCCGGGCCTTAGTGGGAGATGTTTGATGAACCGCTTCGTTGTGATGATAAGTTCCGCCGCCGCCATCATGGCCGTTCCCGCGCTGGCCGATCAGGCCAAGCCGATGAAGCACGGTTCGGCGATGGAGCATGAGATGGCCAAGCCCGGCGCGCCGATGGCGCAAGGCGCGATGGTTCATGCGGATGTGATCGGCGCGGACGGCAAGACCATGGGCATGGTGATGCTGCAGGATACCCCCACGGGCGTGCTGGTGAAGACTGACCTCAAAGGCTTGCCTGCCGGAGAGCATGGCTTTCATTTCCACGAGAAAGGCATGTGCGACGCCGCGCAGAAATTCACGACGGCAGGCGCCCATTTCGCGGCCGGGAAGATGCAGCACGGTCTGATGGTCGCGGGTGGTCCCCACGGTGGCGACATGCCCAACGCCTTCGTCGGCGCGGACGGCATGCTGAAGGCTGAACTGCTGAACACCGGCGTCACACTGGCGGCGGGGCCGAAGTCGCTCGCCGATGCGGACGGGTCGGCCCTGGTGATCCACGCCAAGCCTGACGACTACAAGACTCAGCCTTCGGGCGATGCGGGCGATCGGATCGCCTGCGCGGTGGTGGCCGCGCCCAAGAAGTAAGCCCGAAGGTGAGCGCCTGGCCGTAAGCGCCTGGCGCTCCCTTTGCGTGGTCAGCCCCAGGGGCGCTCGCGATACCAGCGAGTGATCACGTATTTTAGCCCTTTGCGCACTTTCATCGCGTGGTGCAGCGTGGCGGCGTTGAGCGAGCCATCGGGCCGGCGATTGTTCCAGGCGAGCAATTTGCCGACCTCTGGCTGGATGATCTTGTCGATCACCTTGAAGCGCGTGGCGCCCCCGGCCTCCACCGTGTTCAGGTAGATCATGAAGGTCCAGGTGCGCTGGCCTGAAACGCTGCAATAGGTCTGGTAGTCCGCGTGATCGGGCTCGAAATAGTCAGTGTGGGCCTTGAACTCCTGGCCCACTTCGTACCGCTGGCCCTGCAGGCGTTCACCATAGACCGGATCGATGCCGGAAATTTCGGCAAGCTTTCGATCCAACTCCGCCACGGCGGGATGATCGTGGTGGAGATCACACGTTTCGCTGGTGCGGAAATTGTCGTCGCCGTTGTGGTTGGCGATGGTGGAGGGGCGCCGCTCCGCTTCGATCAGGTCGATCAGCGTCTCGCAATGCGCGGGATCGAGGAAGTCCCGCTTGATGAACAGTTCGAGCCGCTGAGACGGCACGCGCTGCAGCCCTGCGCGCAGCAGGATGTCACTCGATGATTCGCCGGGGCCCATGATCGGCGTCCTTATCCGTTTCGTTTGGGGGAGCAATAAGGCCGCGACGTGTGGAGCATGGCAAAAAATTCGCCTTTGATTCGAACGCTCACCAGACCGACCGGACGGCCTTTGTAATTTTGTTTCGCGAACCGTCGGCCTCGTCCAACTTTTGCTTTGCAAGATGCCATGCCTTGTGCGAAGGCGCGCTCCCGCTTCGATCGCGCTTGCCGCGATGGACAGGGTTATCCTAAGCGCCGGCTTCGGCATGCGCGCCGGGATTGTGGCGACTGTAGCTCAGTTGGTTAGAGCGCCGGTTTGTGGTACCGGAGGTCGTGGGTTCGAACCCCATCAGTCGCCCCACTATTCCCGTTTCCAGCGCATCTGGCCGTATCTTGGAGCCGATGCCTTGACCGCTTTCTGGACCGAAGCCGATTTCGATGATCATGAGGGCGTGCATTTCGTGCACGATCGCCATAGCGGGCTGACCGCGATCATCGCGCTGCATTCCACGCATCTCGGACCGGGCGCGGGCGGCACCCGCTTCTGGCACTATGCCGAGCCCGCGGCTGCCTTGCGCGATGCGCTGCGCCTGTCACGCGGGATGAGCTACAAGAACGCGATGGCCGGTCTGCCGATGGGTGGCGGCAAGGCCGTGATCCTGGCGGGACCGGATCGTCGCAAATCGCCCGAACTGCTGGCGGCTTTCGGAGACGCGATCGATTCGCTGGGTGGGCGCTATATCACCGCCGAAGACGTGGGCATGGGTGAGGCGGACATGGTGGCCATCGCCCGCCGCACGCCCTACGTTACTGGTCTTCCGACGCAGGACAGCGCGGCGGCGGGCGGCGATCCCGGCCCGTTCACCGCCAAGGGCGTGTTCCTGGGCATCAAGGCAGCAGTGGCGCACAAGCTGGGTCGCGACGATCTGGAAGGCGTGCATATCGCGGTGCAGGGCACCGGCAGCGTGGGCGGCGGCGCGGCACGGTTGCTCGCGGCGGACGGCGCGCGGTTGACGCTGGCCGATGTCGATACGGCGCGTGCCTCCGCTCTGGCGCAGGAACTGGGCGGGCAGGCCGTGCCGGCAGAGGCGATCATGGATGTCGAATGCGACGTGTTCAGCCCGAACGCCCTGGGTGCGATCCTGGACGGTACCGGCATCGCCCGACTGCGCGCCCCGATCGTGGCGGGCGGCGCGAACAACCAGTTGGCGCGCCCCGAACATGGTGCGATGCTGGCTGAGCGGGGCATTCTCTACACGCCGGACTATGTGATCAACGGCGGCGGCATCATCGCCGTGACGATGGAATACCTGGCGCGCCGCGATGGTCATGCCTGTGACATCGCGCAAGTCCATAGCGCAGTGGAGGCCATTCCCGGCCGACTCCAGACGATCTGGACCGAGGCCGAGCACAGCGGCCGCACGCCGGACGTAGTGGCCGATGCCATGGCCCAGCGCCTGATCGACCGCTGAAATCGCGCGCCCGTCACCAAGTTATCCTTGCGGGGCGGGCAGCGGCGAGTAGAAGCGCGCCTGTCATGCACGGCTTCGCCAACCCGGCCAGATTTCTGCGACTCGCGCGCTGGCTGACGCCGCTCTGCCTGTTGCCCGGCATCGCCATCGCGGCGGTGGCGCTGGCCTATGGGCTGATCTGGGCCCCGGCAGACCGGCTGATGGGCGATACCGTGCGCATCCTGTTCCTGCATGTGCCCGCGGCTTGGCTGGGTATGGCCGGCTGGATGACGATCGCCGGCGCCAGCGTGACCGAACTGGTGTGGCGCCACCCGCTGGCCGCCATCGCCGCGCGCGCCGCTGCCGTGCCGGGGGCGGTGTTCACCGCGCTGTGTCTTGTCACCGGCTCGATCTGGGGCCGCCCGACCTGGGGCACCTGGTGGGTGTGGGATGGCCGGCTGACGTCCATGCTGGTGCTGCTGTTCCTCTATTTCGGTTATATCGCGCTGTCGGACGTCGCCCGGCGGGACGGCGGAAATGGCCGGGTCGCGGCGATTTTCGGCATCGTCGGCGCGATCAACGTGCCCATCATCAACCGTTCGGTGGTGTGGTGGAACTCGCTCCATCAGCCGCCTAGCATCACCATGGGCAAGTCCGCGATCGATGCCGCGTTCCTGTGGCCGCTGCTGGCCGCCGCCTTTGGCTTTACCCTGATCTTCGCGGGCGTGGTGCTGATGCGGATGCGCGCGATCCTGGCCGAAGCGCAGGCCGAAGCACGCCTGCGCCGCAAGGCCTTCGCGGCAGACGAGGCCGCCGAAGCGTTCGGGGGCTTCGCCTGAGATGCGCGAAGCGTTCGACCAGTGGGACTTCGTGATCGCGGCTTATGCGGTGGGCGTGATCGGCACGGCGCTGATGATCGCCTGGGCCTGGGTCACCATGCGCCGGGCCGAGCAACGGCGTGATGAGAGCCGGAAGCGCTGATGGCGACGGCGCATTCTCCCCGGATCAAGGCCAAGCACCAGCGCCTGGTCCTGCTGGTTATCGCGCTGGCGGTGGTGCTTTTGGCCGGGCTGCTGGCCGCATGGGCTCTGCGCAGTCAGGCGAGCTATTTCTACGTGCCGAGCGAGATCGTGGCCAAGCCCCCGGAGGCGGACCGCTTCGTGCGGTTGGGCGGCATGGTGGAAAAGGGCTCGCTCAAGACCGCACCGGATGGCGTGACGATCCGTTTCATCGTCGGTGATGGGAAATCGCGCGTGCCGGTCTCGTTCTCGGGCATCGTGCCCTCGCTGTTCGTCGAGGGGTCGGGCGTGGTCGCCGAAGGGCGGATGCAGCCGGGCGGTACCTTCAAGGCCGAGAACCTGCTGGCCAAGCATGACGAGAATTACGTGCCGCGCGAGATGCAGAACATGACGCAGGCGCAAGCCCGGAAAGTCGTGGCCGAAACCCAATGACGCGGTGCCGATCATGATCGCCGAGCTGGGCCTTGCCGCGCTCTGGCTGGCCGCCGCCCTGGCCGTGCTGCAACTGGTCGGCGGCGCGCTGGCGCTCACCGCGAGAGGCAGTGCGCTGGGCGATGTCGTGCGCCCGGTGGCGGTGGTGCAGGGGCTGCTGGCGCTTGTCGCCTTCGCCGCGCTGATCCGCGTGTTCGCTGTCACCGACCTGTCGGTGAAGCTGGTGGCGCTGAACTCGCATTCGATGAAGCCGCTGGTCTTCAAGATCGCCGCCGCCTGGGGCAATCACGAAGGCTCGATGCTGCTGTGGGTCACGGTGATGGGCTTGGCGGGCGGCTTCGTGGCATTGGTGGAACGCCGGTTGCCGGAACGCACGATGCTGGCGACGCTGGCAGGGCAGGCGTTCGTCAGCCTGGGTTTCTACGCCTTCCTGCTGATCGCCTCCAACCCGTTCGAGCGGCTGGCAACGCCCCCGGCGGAGGGCAACGGCTTGAACCCGCTGTTGCAGGACCTGGGCCTCGCCTTCCATCCGCCTACGCTCTACCTCGGCTACGTCGGCCTGTCGGTGGCGTTCAGCTTTGCCATCGGCGCGCTGGTGACCCGCGAAGTCGGCCCCGCCTTTGCCCGTGCGATGCGGCCCTGGGTGCTGGGGGCGTGGATATTCCTGACGCTGGGCATCACCGCCGGCTCCTACTGGGCCTATTACGAGCTGGGCTGGGGCGGCTGGTGGTTCTGGGACCCGGTGGAGAACGCCTCGCTGATGCCCTGGCTGGCGGCGACGGCGCTGCTGCATTCGTGCGGCGTACTGGCGGCGCGCAACGCCTTGCGCGCCTGGACGATCATGCTGGGCGTGGTCGCCTTCTCGATGTCGATGGTCGGCACATTCCTGGTGCGATCGGGCATCCTGACCAGCGTTCACGCCTTCGCGGTGGACCCGCAGCGCGGCACGTTCATCCTGGCGCTACTGGCGATCAACATCGGCGGTGCGCTGACGCTGTTCGGCCTGCGTGCCGGGACGGTGACCGAGGGTGAGCGCTTCACCGTGGTCAGCCGCGAGGGCGCGCTGGTGATGAACAACGTGCTGTTGTCCGCGATCCTGGGCATCGTCCTGTTCGGCACGCTTTATCCTCTGGCGGCAGAGGCGATGGGCGCGAAAGTCTCGGTCGGCCCGCCTTACTTCAACCCGGTGAGCGCGCTGTTCTTCGTGCCGATGCTGGTGGTGCTGGCGGTCGGCCCGCTGCTGCGCTGGCGTCAGGACAAGCTGGATCGCATCGGCAAGCGCCTGGCGTTGCCTGCCGCGATGGTGGTCGTCGCGCTGCTGGCGGGGCTGATGATCGGCGGGGCGGGTCTGCTGCCGTACCTGGGGCTGGCGCTGGGTGCCGGGCTTGCCGTCGCCAGCTTCCTGCCCTTGCGGGATCGGAACCTGCGCCGCACCCCGCTGCCGATCTGGGGCATGGTGATCGCGCACTTCGGCGTTGCCGTCGCGCTGCTCGGGATGGCGAGCGAAAGCGCGTACTCGGTGGAGCGGCTGGTGGCCCTTCGCGTGGGCGAAAGCACCGCCGTCGGCCCGTGGAGCGTGCGCCTGGCCAGTGTCGACCCCGTCGCCGGCCCGAACTGGACCGCGCTGGAGGGCAAGCTGGAGGTGCGTTACGCCAGGGGCGCGGTCGAAGTCGCGCGCCCGCAAGCGCGAAATTTCTGGGCACCGGCGCAGCAGACCAGCGAGTCCGCCCTGCTGACCCGCTGGAACGGCCAGCTTTATTCCGTGCTGGGGGAGGAAGCGTCCGACAACCGCTGGCAGATCAGGCTGTGGTGGAAGCCGTTCGTCACGCTGATCTGGCTGGGCGGCATGTTGATCGCGCTGGGCGGCGTGCTGGCGGTGATCGGCCACGTGCTGAGTGACTGGCGCCGGATCGTGGCCCGTTCCCGCATCGCCGACCGTCGCGAAAGCCAGGGCCGATGAGCGGCACGCCGCCTTCCTCCGCGCGCAAGGGGCCGGCCTGGGCGATCTGGCTGCCGCTGGCGCTGTTCGTCGTGTTCGTCGTGCTGGTGACGGTGGGCCTGCTACGCCCGGCTGACCGTAATGTCGCCAGCACCCTCATCGACCGCCCGCTGCCCTCGTTCAACCTGCCGTCGCCGCTGCCCGGCGAGGCCGGTTTGAAAAGTGCCGATCTTTCCGGCGGTCGCCCCCGGTTGCTCAACATCTTTGCCAGCTGGTGCGTGCCGTGCCGGGTGGAGGCGCCGCAGCTGGCGCAGCTGGCGAAGGCCGGCGTGACGATCGACGGCATCTCGGTGCGCGATCGCCCCGACGCCTTGCAGGCCTTTCTGGCGGAGAATGGCAATCCCTACAGCCGGATCGGCGCGGACAATGCGGGCTCGGTGCAACTGGCGCTGGGCTCCTCCGGTGTTCCCGAAACCTACGTGATCGATGGCAAGGGTCGCGTCCGCTATCAGCACATCGGTGAGATCCGGCCCGAGCATGTGGCGTTGCTGCTGGGCAAGCTGGAAGCCGCGAAGTGAGCCGCGCGCTCTTCCGACTCGGTCTGGTGCTGATGCTGGCCATCGCCGCGATGCTCTCGCCGGCCGTCATCGCGCAGGAAATGGAATCGACCGCGCCCTATGCCTACCGCCAGCTGGACGATGCCAGCCAGGAGGCCAAGGCGCAGAAGTTGATGGAAACGCTGCGCTGCCTGCAATGCCAAGGCCAGTCTATCGCGGATTCGGATGCGCCGATCGCGGGCTCGATGCGGTCGCTGGTGCGGGAGCGCATCGCCGCGGGTGAGCAACCCGAGGCGATTCGGTCGTGGCTGATCGAGCGCTATGGTGATTACGTCAGCTATGCGCCGCGCGTCTCCACGCTGACATGGCCGCTGTTCGTGCTGCCCATCGCCCTGATCGCGCTGGCGGCGTTCCTGCTGCGCAACCGCTTCGTTTTCGGAAGACGCGCATGACTTGGGTGCTCGTGATCGCCCTGGCGGCGGCTGCGTTCCTGGTGGCCGCATTCGTCCTGCGCGCACCGCGCTGGGGCTGGGAAGCGCTGGGCGCGGCCCTGTCGCTGGGTGTTGCCGGCTATGCCTGGCAGGGCCGTCCCGATATGCCTGCCGCGCCCAAGACCGCGCAGGAAACCGTGTCCGGCGATCCGGCCGCGCTCGTCCGGGCGCGTGGCCGCGTGACGAAAAGCGGGATACCGCCCACCGACCGCTGGGTGATCGTGGCGGATGCCCTGGCTCGAAACGGCCAGTTCGCCGATGCCGCCGCGATGCTCCGCGCCGCCACCGCCGACGATCCGAAGAACGCCGAGGCTTGGCTGGCGATGGCGAACGCGCTGGTCGCCCATGCGGAGGGCCAGCTGACCCCGGCAGCGTTCTACGCCTACCGCCGCGCTGCGCAGGCCGGGCCGGAGCAGCCGGGGCCGCCGTTTTTCCTGGGTCTGGCGCTCGCCCAATCCGGGCGATTCCAGGAAGCGCGCGAACTTTGGCAGCGGCTGCTGAAGGCGACACCGCCCGATGCGAAGTGGCGGGCCGAGCTGGAAGACAAGCTGATGCGCATCGATGTTCTGATCGCCGCGCAACAAAGCGGCCAGCGCCCGCGTTGAGACGCGTTGCTAGGCTGATGGCATGCTGCTAACGCGCGCCGATGCCGCAGATGCAGGACGGTGCTTGAGCGTGATCACGGGGGCGCACGCATGAGTGATGCATCGCGGGATTCCGCTGATACCAACGCGTCTGCCGATGGCGCTGTCGTCGATCCGGCGACGGCGCAGGTGGAGGCGGTTCCGCCCAAATCCCACAAGGACGTCAACAGCCTGGGCAAGCTCGCCTTCGGGGCGATCGGCGTGGTGTTCGGCGATATCGGCACCAGTCCGCTTTACGCCTTTCGCGAGACGTTCGTGGGCCCACACCCTCTGGCGATCGACGAACTGCACATTCTGGGCGTCGTCAGCCTGATCTTCTGGTCGATGACGCTGGTCGTTTCGATCCAGTACGTCGGCATCCTGATGCGCGCCGATAACAAGGGGCAGGGCGGCAGCCTGGCGCTGGTGGCGCTGATCTCCGGCAAACTCAGTCAATCGCGCAAGTCCGGCCTGGTCGTGTTGCTGGGCGTGTTCGCCACCGCCTTGTTCTATGGGGACAGCATGATCACCCCGGCGGTTTCGGTGCTCTCGGCGGTGGAGGGACTGACGGTCGTCGAGAGCCGACTCGGCCCGCTGGTGCTGCCGATCGCGTTGGTGTTGCTGATCGCGCTTTTCCTGATCCAGAAGAGCGGCACTGCCAAGGTAGGCGCGCTGTTCGCCCCGGTGATGGTGATCTATTTCGTGGTGCTGGCGGTGCTGGGCATCTGGCACCTGGTCCAGCTGCCCCACGTGCTGCTGGCGCTCAACCCGTGGTATGCGATCCAGTTCTTCCTGACCGACAAGATGCTGGCCTTTCTGGCGCTGGGCTCGGTGGTGCTGGCGGTGACCGGCTCGGAAGCGCTCTATTCCGACATGGGGCATTTCGGGCGTGGGCCGATGCGCATTTCCTGGTTCGGATTTGTCATGCCGTGCCTGCTGCTCAACTACTTCGGCCAGGCCGCGCTGATCCTGGGCATGGATGATGCCTCCGCCGCGCAGGCGATGGAGAACCCGTTTTTCCACCTCGCACCCGAATCGCTGCGCCTGCCGCTGGTGATCCTGGCGACCTGCGCCACCTTCATCGCCAGCCAGGCGGTGATATCGGGCGCATTCTCGATCACGCACCAGGCGATGCAGCTGGGCTTCATCCCGCGCCTCTCCACCCGCCACACCAGTGAGCATGAAGTGGGGCAGATCTACATCCCCTTCGTCAATTTCGCGCTGATGTGGGGGGTGATCGTGCTGGTGCTGATCTTCCGCAACTCATCCAACCTGGCGTCGGCTTATGGCATCGCGGTGACCGGGGCGATGCTGATCGACACTTGCCTGATGACGGTGCTGTTCGTGGTGCTGTGGCAATGGCCCAAGTGGCTGACCGTGCCGGTGGCGCTGCTGTTCTTCATCGTCGATGGCACCTACTTCGCGGCGAACGCGGCCAAGATAACGGATGGCGGCTGGTTCCCGCTGCTGATCGGCTTCATCGCCTTCACCCTGCTGACCACGTGGAACCGTGGCCGCCGCCTGATGCGCGATCGCATGACCGAGGCGGCGCTGCCGCTCAACGTCTTCGCCAAGAGCGCGCACGGCAGTGCGGCGCGAGTGCCGGGCACGGCGATCTTCATGGCCTCCACCAATGTCGGCGTGCCATCGGCGCTGCTGCACAACATCAAGCATAACAAGGTGTTGCACGAACGCGTGATCGTGCTGACAGTAGAGGTGCAGGACGAGCCCTGGGTCGAGCCCGATCAGCGCTTCTCCGTCCAAAACCTGGGCGAGGGCTTCTATCGGCTGACGCTGCGCTACGGCTTCATGGAGGAAACCGATGTGCCCGCCGCGCTGGCGCATACCGAGATCTGCGGCGGCCCGTTCGAGATGATGAAGACCAGCTTCTTCCTCTCCCGCCAGACGCTGCTGCCCTCGGCCAAGCCGGGCATGGCGATCTGGCGCGAAAAGCTGTTCGCCTGGATGATGCGCAACGCTGCCAGCGCGATGGAGTTCTTCCGCCTGCCCACCAACCGCGTGGTGG
>NZ_CAXYKL010000030.1:0-13435 GCF_964277725.1 uncultured Novosphingobium sp.
GATCGGCATCATCATCATGGCGCCACCGCTGAAGATGCCCGCGCTGACCAAGTTCATCGACGGCAGCGGGCCGGTCTGGGCGGGGCCGCTCTTCCCCTTCCTGTTCATCACCATCGCGTGCGGTGCGGTGTCGGGCTTCCACGCCCTCATCGCCAGCGGCACCACGCCCAAGCTGATCGCCAGCGAGAAGGACGCGCCCTTCATCGGTTACGGCGCGATGCTGATGGAAAGCGCGGTGGCGATCATGGCGCTGGTCGCCGCCTCGATCCTCGATCCAGGCGTCTATTTCGCGATGAACGCGCCCGCAGCCGTGCTGGGCACCGACCCGGCCAGCGCCGCCGCCGCCGTGACCGCGATGGGCTTTCCCATCTCCGCCGACACGCTGGCGCAGGTCGCATGGGACGTAGGCGAGCATACGATCATCTCCCGTGCGGGCGGCGCGCCGACGCTGGCAGTGGCGATGGCGGAAATCTTCAGCCACCTGTTCGGCGGACAGGCGATGAAGGCCTTCTGGTATCACTTCGCCATCCTGTTCGAGGCGCTGTTCATCCTCACCGCCGTGGATGCGGGCACCCGCTCGGGCCGCTTCATGCTGCAGGACCTGATCGGGCTGGCAGTGCCGAGCTTTCGCAACTCATCGTCGCTGGTCCCCTCGGTCGTGGGCACGATCCTGTGCGTCTCGGCCTGGGGGTTCTTCCTCTATCAGGGCGTCACCGATCCGCTGGGCGGAGTGAACACGCTGTGGCCGCTGTTCGGCATTTCCAACCAGATGCTGGCCGCCGTGGCGCTGATGCTGGGCACCGTGGTGCTGTTCCGCATGAAGCATGAGCGCTTCGCCTGGGTCACGCTGATTCCCACGGCCTGGCTGCTGCTGTGCACGATCACCGCCAGCCTGATGAAGCTGTTCTCCGCCGATCCGCGCGTGGGCTTCCTGGCCCATGCCCAAGGGTATTCGGACGCACTGGCACGGGGTGAGTTGGTCGCTCCGGCCAAGTCGGCGGCGGAGATGGCCAGCATCGTCTTCAATGACCGGATCGACGCGGCCTTGTGCGCGGTTTTCCTGTTCGTGGTACTGGCGATCCTGTTCTTCGCGGTACGGACCTGCCTCGCCGCTCGACGGCTGCCCGCGCCCAGCGTTCACGAAATCCCCGAAACCGCCTTGGCAGCTTGAAGCGATGGCACTGCGTGATCAGCTGTCGCTGTGGGCCGAGAACGCCAAGGTGATCCTGGGCGTGCCCTCGTACCGGCTCTATCGCGAGCATATGGCCCGGCACCATCCGGAGCGCGCGCCGATGAGCGAGGCGGAGTTCTTTCGCAATCGCCAGGACGCGCGCTACGGCAAGGGTGGCGGGGGCAAGTGCTGCTGAGCGCCCGATAGGAGCGCGCACCCGTTTAGATACGCGCTTACCCTGGCCCCTTTTTGTCTCGACTGCGCTGTATACGAAAGGCGTTGGCAGACCGGGGCCCAAGCGCTCAGAGCTTGCCGAACTTGGCCTCGTATGCCGCCGTGTCTCCGCCCGAGAGCAGTTGCGCCTGCTCCACCCAGGAATCACGGCGCGGACGACCGGCGAACGCGCCCAGCTTGGCGTCCAGGGCATCGAGGTCGGCGTCGGTCCAGGCGGCGATCTGCGCGTATCGGGTTACGCCCAGCGCGTGCAAAGTCGCGACCAGCTTGGGGCCGACACCCTTGATGCGCCGCAAGTCATCACCCTCACCCGCCACCGTGGGCGCTAGTACAGGCGCGGGTTGCGGGGAGAGTTCCGGGGCTGGCTGCGGTGACGGCACATCTTTGGTGTGCGAGGTTGGCTCGGCCTGCGCGACCGGCTCGACGGCCTGAACTTCCTCGCGCGCACCATGGGCGACGGCCTCCCCGACCCCGGCAAAGGTCCCCGCGGCGGGGGGCGACACGATCGTGGGTGCGGCAACTGCAGCGATCGGCGGCGCGTCGATCAGCGCCTGGTTGCGCTGCGCCGGGGCCGCACCCTCGTCCAGCACATCGGGGCGGTGGCTGCGATCGCGCGGCTGGCGCGAACGATTGATCAGCCACAGCACCAGCAGGACCAGCACCACCACCAGGAAGGCGAGGATCGGCCAATTGGCCTGGATCATGGGCACCACGGTGTCATTCCTTACATTCGCTCAATAGCGGTACTCCTTGACCGCGCGGGCTTTCCCGTCAAGCCACCGCCGCTTCGGGTGATGCCTTGCGAAACAGCAGGCGGTCTTCGGCGGCGAAGGCGCGCTTCCACAGCATGCCGAAATAGACCGCCAGCATCGCCGGAATGCCGAACACCAGCTCCGCCCATTCCGGCAGGAACCAGGTCACCGCCCAGCCGACCAGCACGGTCGGCGCGACGGCCCAGACCAGCGCCCAGCGCCAGTTGTTGGTCGGTGTTTCCAGAATGCGGCCCAGGATGTGAGACTTCACAATCGAGGCAAAACCCAGCGCCAGCGCCAGGCCCAGCGCGGCGGCTGCGGCCTGGAACAGCTCGTTATAGCCGGCGGCCTGCGTCAGCTTGATGCCCGCCACCGTCAGCAGTCCCTGCAGGACTACGGTCAGCACCGACACGATCAGGTTGCGCTTGCGCGCCATGTAGATCAGCGCAGCCTCGCTCACCACCGCTGTCGCCGCCACCGCCTCGGCCGCCAGCAGGAAGGCCAGCGCGCCGGTGCCGCCAACGAATTGTGGGCCGATCAGCCCCATCACGCCTTCGCCGGGTATGCCCAGCGCCAGGGCGATGCCCAGCTGCGCCGCCAGAATCCAAAAGCCCACTTGCCGCACTTGCCGCCCGATCGCCGCATAGTCGCGCAGCTTGAGGTTGCGGGTGATCACGGGGCCCAGGATAGGCTCGAAACTGGTCTTTAGCTTTTGCGGCAAGCTGGCGATCTGCTGGGCGACATAATAGACGCCGACCGCGCTGGGCGCGGCGAATAGGCCCAGGATGAAGATGTCCAGCCGCCGCGTGCCCCATTCGATGGCATCGGCCGTGGCGATCGGCAGGCTGCGCCAGGTCAGCTTGCCCATGTTGGTGAGCGAAGGCCGCCAATCGCGTGGCCAGCCATAAGCCCTGAGGAACGGCACGAGCGCCGCCACAGCCGCCGCATAGACCGACGCTAGGTAAGCCACCGCCAGCCCGCTTCGGGGCGCGACCAGGGCCATCACGCCCGCCACGATCGAGATCGTCCAGGGCTCCACCACCGCTCTGGCCCGCACCGTCGCGGCGACATCGAAGCGATAGGCGAGCGCGGCCAGCCAGATTTCCGTCAGCGCCAGCGGCGGGATCGCCAGCACCATCAGCCGGTCGATCCAAGTGAACTCACCGCCCGGAAACAAAGGCGCGGGAAACAGCCAGAAACCCAGCGCCACCGCGCTCGACGCCAATAGCGCCACCAGCGAGCCGTCGGCGATCAGATTTGCGGGATGCTCGTCCGACTCGGAAAGGCGCTGCGCCAGGCCGCGCTTCTCGCCCAGCGTGCACAGCATCGCAGTCAGCTCGATCAGCACCAGCGCGGAAGCGAAGACGCCCAGCGCCGCCGCGCCATAACCCGGCGCGCGGCCGGCGATGAACAGGAACGGGATGCGCGCGGCCAGTCGCATGAAAAAGCCGAGCAGATTGGTCCGCCCGCCCTTGGCGATGGCGGCCAGATCTTTCTGGGACTGTTCGGACCTGGGATCAGGCTCGCTCAAGCGGCAGGTTCCTCACGCTCGGCCTTGAGCGGGCGTGAAAGGATATCGGCGACGACCGCGCTGGCGGGGCTGACCCCGCTCAGCAGGCGGCACACACCCTCCACGATCGGCATGGCGATCCCGTCACGCGCGGCCAATTCGGCCAGGACCGGCGCGGTGGCGGCCCCTTCGGCGACACTGCTCTTGCCCGAAAGCGCCTCAGCCGCGGTCAGCCCCTGGCCTAGCGCCAAGCCGAGCGAGAAGTTGCGGCTGGAAGTGGAGGAACACGTCAGCACCAGATCGCCCAGCCCGCACAGCCCGGCCAGCGTCTCGGCTTCCGCGCCGCGCGCCAAGCCGAAGCGCAGCATCTCGGCATAACCGCGCGCGATCACGGCGGCGCGGGCGTTCTGCCCCAGGTTCATGCCCTCAACCACGCCGCATGCGATCGCCAGCACGTTCTTCACCGCGCCGCCGATCTCCGCGCCGGTCACGTCGGCGGAATAATATGGTCGCAGGGCCGGACGCGCCAGCAGCGGTGCCAGGCGCGCCCATTGCTCACGCCCGCCCGAACAGGCGAGCGTCACCGCCGTGGGGAGGCCTGCCGCCACCTCGTGTGCGAAGGTCGGGCCGGACAGCACCGCCAGCCGCGCCTGGGGATCGGCATCGGCGGCGACATCGGCCATCAGGCGGCCCGTTCCGGCCTCGATCCCCTTGGCGCAGAGCACCAAGTCACGCGTGCCGGGCGGCAGTTGGCCGACCACGGAGGCCAGGAACTGCGCGGGCACCACCACCAGCAACACCTGAAGCGTCGCCAGTTTGGCCAGATCAGACGTCGCGCGGATCGTCGGGGCCAGCGTGGCGCTGGGCAGGTACAGGCTGTTGCGGCGCTCCTGATTGATTTCACGGACAAGATCGCCCTCTCGCCCCCAGAGCGAAACCTCGCTGCCGTCGCTGGCCAGCGCTTGCGCCAGGGCAGTGCCCCAGGCCCCCGCGCCGATCACGCCTACTTGCGCCGTCATGCCTTCACTCCCGCGCCGCGCACGGCCTCTGCCGTGGGGTCCAGCGGCCAGCGCGGACGGGCCGGCGTGTCCAGCGGATCGGACTGGCCCAGCCGCTCGATACCCGCCCAAGCGATCATCGCGGCATTATCGGTGCACAAACCCAACGGCGGGGCAACGAAAGGCAGGCCATGCTCGGCAGCCAAGGCTTCCAACGCGGACCGGATCGCTTGATTGGCGGCCACGCCCCCCGCCACCACCAGCGCGCTGACCGGCCCGGCGTTCTGCAAAGCGCGGCGGCTGCGGTCTATCAGGCAATCGATCGCGGCTTGCTGGAAGGCGGCGGCGATATCGGCATCATCGTGTTGGCCGGACACTTTGGCGCGCATCACGGCGCTTTTCAGCCCTGCAAACGAGAAGTGCGGCTCGGCGCTGCCCAGCAGCGGGCGGGGCAAGGGAACCCGCTTCGCATTACCTTCACGCGCCAGCCGCTCCACCGCAGGACCGCCGGGATAGCCCAGGCCGAGCAGCTTCGCCGTCTTGTCGAACGCTTCGCCCAGCGCATCGTCGATCGTGGTGCCGAGCCGGCGATAGCGCCCGACGCCCTCCACCAGCAGCAACTGGCAATGCCCGCCTGAGACGAGCAACAGAAGATAGGGAAAGCCCAGCGATTCGTCGGCCAAGCGAGGCGACAAGGCGTGCCCTTCCAGATGGTTGATCGCGATCAGCGGCTTGTCGCCCGCCATCGCCAGCGCCTTGGCGGTGACGAGGCCGACCATCACGCCGCCGATCAGCCCCGGCCCGGCGGTGGCGGCGATCGCATCCACGTCCGCCAGGGTCATCCCAGCGTCCGCCAGAGTCGCCTCGATCAGAGGCGTCAGGCGCTCGGCATGGGCACGCGCGGCGATTTCGGGCACGACGCCGCCATAGGGCCGGTGCGCCTCATCCTGCGAGGCGATCCGCTGTGCCAGGATCACGCGCCCATCGGTGACGAGCGCCGCCGCCGTCTCATCGCAAGAGCTTTCGATCCCCAGTACCGTCGCCATCCGCTTCACACTCCCCGCCCGGCCGTGCAAACCGGCCAGCCCCGTAAACAGATCTGACCCACCTTTTCCTGAACGAAAATGCCGGGTAGCACACTTCGCCCATGAACCCATCCAACACACCGCGCTTCCGCCTCGGCACCCGCCGCTCCCCCCTTGCCATGGCGCAGGCGGAAGAAGCGCAGGCACGGCTGGCGGCAGCGCACGGCATCGATGCCGCGCATATAGAGATCGTACCGGTCACCGCCAGCGGCGATCGCATCCAGGACCGCGCTCTGGCCGATATCGGCGGCAAGGCGCTGTGGACAAAGGAGCTGGACGCCTGGCTGACCGCCGGAGAGATCGATTTCGCGGTCCACTCGGCCAAGGACGTGGAGACGATCCGCCCCCCCGAAATCGCGATCGGCGCCGTGCTGCCGCGTGAGGATGTACGCGATGTGCTGGTAGGTGCGGCCACGATCGCCGCGCTGCCGCGAAACGCCGTGGTCGGCACCAGCGCGCCGCGCCGGGCGGCGCAGTTGCTCCACGCGCGGCCCGATTGCCAGGTGATCACCTTTCGCGGCAACGTCGCCACGCGGCTCGCCAAGCTGGCGGCGGGTGAGGCGGACGCCACGTTCCTGGCGCTCGCCGGGCTCAACCGGCTGGGAGAGACCGGTACCGGCCACCCTCTCGATGCCGAGGATTGGCTCCCGGCCCCGGGACAGGCGGCGATCCTGATCGAATGCCGCGCGGATGACACGCGTACGCAAGGCTTCCTGGCCGCCATCGACGATGCCCCCAGCCGCGAGGCGGTGCTGGCGGAACGCGCGCTGCTGGCGGCGCTGGGCGGCAATTGCCACAGCCCGATCGCCGTCCTCACCCAAAGGGTGGGCGACACGCTGGCGATGCGCGCCGCGCTCTACAGCCCTGACGGAGCAGAGCGAGTCGAGGGCGAGGCCCGGTTCGCGGGCGATGACAGAGAGGCACCCGCGAAGCTCGCCGCCGATCTGCTCACCCGTGCCGTTCCCGCCATCACCGTGCACTTCACCGGCCCGGCGGCGTGATCCCGCTGATCGTCGTCCGGCCAGAGCCGGGGGCGAGTGCATCGATACAAGCGGCACAGGCTTTGGGACTGGCGGCGCAAGCGCACCCGATCTTCGCGATCCGGCCAGAGCCCTGGGAGCCGGTGCCCCGTGACCAAGCCGACGCCCTGATCCTGGGCAGCGCCAACGCCTTGCGCCATGGCGGCCCAGCGCTGGACACCTTGCGCGGCCTGCCCGCCTATTGCGTAGGCGAAACCACCGCTAAAGCAGCAGAAGCGCGCGGATTTACGGTGGCATGCATCGGCAGCGGCGGGTTGCAATCGGTTGTCGACCGGCTCGCCCCAGGCCATCGCCGCCTGCTGCGCCTGACTGGGGTGAGCCATGTCCCGCTGGCGCTGCCGCCGGGCATCATCATGCAAACCCGCGCGGTCTACGCCAGCCACGCCTTGCCGATGACGCCGGAGCTTGCGCGGGCGCTGGGCAACCAGGCCGTGGTCATGCTCCACTCCGGGGAGGCGGCGCGGCACTTCGAGGCGCTTTGCGCCGCGGCTGCCATCGATCGCACGCGGATCGCCCTGGCGATGATCGGCCCGCGCCTGGACGCCTTGGCCGGAAGCGGCTGGGCGTTGGTGCGCAGCGCCGATGCACCCAGTGACGCGGCCCTGCTGGCCTTGGCCTCGCAGATGTGCCAAGACACTCGCTGGGAAGCCGAAAAACCCCGCTGAAAGGCCCGATGCAGGACGATTTAACGACGCCCCGGATAGTGGGCTCACCCATGGCAGACCCGGCGCCAGCCAATGCTTTTCACCCAGAGCCCAAGCGCCGACGTGGCTCTGCCGGGAACGTGCTGCTGGCTATGCTGATCGCGTTCCTGATCGGCGCGGGCGGCGTAGCCTATCTTGCGTGGCACGGTGACTTGTCACGCTATCTGCCAGCCCGTTCCGCATTCGGCCAGTCCTCCGCGACCGGCGGAGACCGATCCGCGACTGCCGGTTCGCGCCAGGGCGCAGCGCCGGTGCAAGCCATCACCCACCAGCAAGCGCAAGTGGTATCGCTGGAATCCCGCATGGCGATGCTGGAGGATCGTTTCTCCCGCCTGGATTTTGAAGCCAATGCCGCATCTGGCAATGCCGCGCGCGCGGAAAGCCTGCTGATCGCGTTGTCCGCCCGCCGCATCATCGAGCGGGGCGAGCAGTTGGGCTACGTCAGCGACCAGCTCAAGCTGCGCTTCGCCGATGCGCAGCCCAAGGCGGTGGACACGATCATCGCGTTCTCCCGCAATCCGGTCACTCTGGACGAACTCGGCGCGCGTCTCGAAGCGCTGGCCCCCAACCTCACTAACACCGCGCAGGGCAACCTGCTGGCGCGCGCGCGAGAGGAATTGCGGGCGCTGTTCACCGTCCACAGCGATTCCCCCACGCTGCTGCAACCCGCCGCCCGGATCGACCGTGCCCGCCTGATGCTGACGGCGCGGCGGATAGACAACGCCATCGATGAAGTCGAACGCCTGCCCGGCGCGGATGCGGCGCAGACGTGGATCGCCGATGCCCGCCGCTTCGACGAAGCGGAACGTGCGCTGGACCTGATCGAGACGACGGCGATGCTGGAGCCGCGCCGGCTGCGGGATGGATCAGGGCAGGAAGTGGACCAGCCCAGCCCGCTATCCACGCCCGATCCCAGCCCCACGCCCAGCACCAGCGCCGTGGTGACGGTTCCGGGGGCCTGACGCTTCGAAGCTAGTGTAGCTTGGCTCCCCTCCCCGGCCGGAGAGCGGGAAAGCATGGCGCCTTCAGCCCTGAATCTTTTCGTTCGTGTCGAGCGAACGGGAGTAGGGAGCGCACGGCAGCAGGAAGCGGACGAGTAGGCCGCGAGGTCTATGAGAACCTACCCCTGCAGCAACTCGGGCAGCTTGCCTGATACGCCTCGTGCTTCGTCCATGAAGAAGTTCTTGAGCACCGGCAGGCGTTGTACCGCGCCCATGCCCAGCCGCCGCGCGGCGGAGGGCAGGCGGCCGGGGATGCCGAACAAGCGGTTCAGCCCGTCCGTCACCGACATCACCATGAACGCATCCAGACTACGCCACTTCTCGTAGCGGGCGAGCAATTGCGCGTCGCCCAGGTCCAGGCCCAGCCTTGCGCCGTCCATCAGCACCTCCACCAGGGCGCCGACATCGCGCAGCCCCAGGTTCAGGCCCTGCCCGGCGATCGGATGCATGCCGTGCGCGGCATCGCCGATCACCACCAGGCGCTGGTCGACGACATTCGCCGCGTGGTGGAAGCGCAAGGGGTATGACATGCGGGGCGCGGCGATCTCGATCGCGCCGAACACGCCGTGCATCCGCTTCACCACTTCGCTGCGGAAGATCGCCTCAGGCAGCTTGGTGATCGCCGCGCCGTCCTTTTCCGCCACGGTCCACACCAGTGCCGACCGATGCCGGCCATCGGGCAAGTCCAGCAAGGGCAGCAGTGCGAAAGGGCCTTCAGGGTAAAAGATTTCCCAGGCCACGCCCTCGTGCGGTTTCTCATGCGTCAGCGCGGTAACAATCGCGCGATGCTGGTAATCCCACTTGGCATAGCTCAAGCCCGCCTCGTCCCGCGTGGGCGACTGGCGGCCTTCGGCGGCGACCAGCAGGCTGCCGGACAACGACGTGCCATCGGCGAGGTTGACGCTGACACCGTAGGCATCGCGGTGCCGCGCGGCCACTTCCACCCCGGTGTGCCAGGCGATGTTCGGCTCGTTACGCGCCGCTTCGAACAGGGCCAGGCGCAAATCGCGATTGGAAAACATCCGGCCCAGCGTGCCTTCTTCCGCCGTGGGGCGAAAATCGATGCGGCCCGGCTTCATCCCATCCGTCACCGCGATCGCCTCGATCGGGCAGCCCAATTTGTTCAACGCGGGCGCGATGCCGATGTTGGTGAACAGGTTCCAGCTGGCGGTGGAAATCGCCGACGCGCGCGCGTCCGCCCCTTCCGCCGTCAGCGCGGCGGGATCGGCGCGGTCTATCACATGGCTGGTCAGGCCTTGCTTCGCCGCCGCTAGCGCCAGCGTCATGCCGACAAGGCCGCCGCCCAGGATCACCAGGTCACGACGATCGGTGGAGACCACCGTGGTTTGCGGTAAATTCGATTCTGCGTTCATTGCCGGCATGTATCGGCTGCGGAGCCATCGATGTCGAGACATTGGCCGTCCCATGTGCCCGCAGGTTCACTCAGCCCGATCAGCGCCGCCAGCGTGGGGGCAATGTCCACCGTTTCCACCGGGCGCGGCTGCTCGAACCCGAGCACGCCCTTGCGCCAGAACAGCATCGGCACGCGGCGGTCGTAGTCCCATGGGCTGCCGTGCGTGGTGGTGTAGCTTGGGTTCGGATCACCGGGCACTACGCCGCGCTGCGTCATCATCAGCACCTGGCCGGACCGCTGCGGATCGAACGAGGCGCGGGTGCGCTGCTCGATCGTCCAGTCTTGCGGATTGCCTTGCGGCACCGGCACTTTAGCCAAAGCCTTCGCATCATAGACCGCCGCGATCTGCGGGTGCGCGGACAAGCGCTTGATCAGCGCGGCGGTAACTTTGCGCTGTTGCGAGGCGGATAGGCCAGGTTCGAACCAGATGTCCCCGGAAGCGCCCGCGCCGTAAAGCAGTTGGTTGGTGCGCGGCTTGATACGCGTGTCCTGCGCGATCGTCTTGGACAATTCCTCCGCCGTCAGCGCCGGATCGATGCGCTGCGCCGTGGCGTAGCCGTCCACCTGCAGACGCTCGGGCGCGTCGATGCCGCCATGGTCCGCGCTCAGCACCGCGACGTAATCGATGCCCCGCTGGTCGAGCGCGGCGAACAGCTTGCCCAGCGTCTGGTCCAGCTGCGCCAGCTGGATGCACATCTCCACACCCTCGGTGCCATAGGCATGGCCCACGTAGTCCGTGGCCGAGAAGCTGACCGAAAGCAGGTCTGGCGCGGTTCCCTTGCCCAAGTTCATTTCGTCCACCAGGCGCACGGCGAGTTCGCCGGTGGCGGCATCCACGCGGGGGGTGCGGTTGAAGGTCTTGTAATCGCCAGGCTTCATCGGGAAGCGATAAGTGCCGATGGTGAAATCCTTGATCGGCACCGCGCGATCCACCTTGCCGCACCATGCCGGGGCGGGCAGCGCGGGCGCACCGGCGTCGATCAGCTTGGCGGTCGCCACGTTCTGCGCCTGCGCGGCGGCGGAAAGCTGCCTTTCCTTGAAGCTGGTGAAGCCGTTGTCCAGCCACCAGTAGGCAGCGTCCGCGGTATGCCCGCTCATCATCACCGCCGCCCGGTCCTTGGCGGAAACGGCGACATTGCGAGACGCGGGATCGGCGCGCTTCATCAGGTCTCCCAAAGTCGGGGCCTTGAGATGCCAGTTGGAGACGACCGGACGCTTGGCGCTGCTGGCGGGATCGCGCTCATCCTCGGCGCAATAGACTTCGCGACCGATCCTGGCATCGTACCAGTTGTTGGCGATGATCCCGGTGCGTGCTGGATGGACGCCGGTCAGCAGCGTGGAATGGCCGGGGCACGTCTCCGTCGCGGCGTGGGACTGGAAGCCTTGCGGATAGACCGCGCCGCCCAGCAGCCGCGTGAAGCCACCGGTGAAATGCTGACGATACTGGGCGAACAGGTCGGCGGAGAACTGGTCGATCGAAATCGCCAGGATCAGCTTGGGCTTTGGCATCGGCGCGGCGGCGGCCGGTACCGGTGCCGGAGGTGCCGTCGGCGCACCATCCTGCGCGATCGAGGGCGCGCTGAGCGAAAGCGCGAGAGGGGTCAGGAATGAGGCGAGAGCGAAACGCGCGGCACGCATGGGGAGGATTCCTTGAATTGTCCTGCCGAAAGGAGCAGAGGCGTCGATGATCGCAATGCCGCCGACGCGCAAGCCGCATCGTCCGCGATGGACCAGCGAAAGCCGATGACCGGATCGAAGATGATGCGCCGCTATCGTATCCTTATTGCGGCCTTATGGCAGGCTTGTGCGCTGTTGCTCGGCGCCGGCGTCGCCCATGCGGCCCCCACCCACATCACCGCGCAACTCCTGGCCGAACCGTCGATGGCGGCGGGGAAAGAGGGGCAGCTCGCCATCCTGATGCGGCCGGAAAAAGGCTGGCACGGCTATTGGCGCAACCCTGGTGACGCGGGCCTTGGCATGCAGTTGGCGTGGTCCCTGCCCCAGGGGGCAAAGGCCGGGGAACCACGCTATCCCGTGCCCCAAACGCTGTTGATCTCCGGCTTGATGAATCATGTGTACGAGCAGGAATATGCCGTGCTCGTGCCGTTTACCCCGCCTGCCGGGGCCCGGATGGGGCAGCGCCTGCCGGTGACGGTAAAGGCCCAGTGGCTGGCTTGCACCGATCAACTTTGCGTGCCCGAAAGCGCCACGCTCGCCACCACCGTCACAATTGGTGAAGCGGCGCAGGACGCCCGATTCGCGGGCTGGACCCAGCGCCTTCCCGCCCCGCTCGGCTCCCCCGCGAAGTTCGCGCTGGACGAAAAGGCGGTACGCTTCGCCATCCCGCTTCCGGCGGCGGCTCCGCTGGTCGCACCGCATCTGTTCATCGTGGCCGACAAGCTGGTCGACTATGCCCCGCCCCAGCAATTCGCGCGGGACGGCGACACGCTGATCGTGACGATCTCGCGCGCCAAGTTCGCCCCGGCCTCGCCCGGCACCGTCGACGCCGTGCTGCGACTGGATACCCAAGGCAACGGCATCGCCTTCACCGCCAGCCTCGGCCCGGTGCCCGCGACTGGCGAGCCACTGGGCGGCGGCGGCGCGGCCGATCTTCCCGCCCTGCCATGGCTGCTGCTGGGGGCACTGGCTGGCGGACTCCTGTTGAACGTGATGCCCTGCGTCTTTCCTATACTCAGCCTGAAAGCCATCAGCCTGGCGCGGGCGGGGGAGAGCGAGGCGCATGCCCGGCGCGAGGGCGTGGCTTATACCGCCGGAGTCATGGTGGCCTGTCTCTGCTTGGGCGCGGTCCTGCTGGGGTTGCGCGCGTCCGGTGAACAAGTGGGCTGGGCCTTCCAGTTGCAGGAGCCGGCCGTCATCGCCGCGTTGCTGCTGCTGGCCAGCGCGATCACGGCAAACCTGCTAGGATTTTACGAATTTATCGTGCCCGGTTTCGCGCGCGGCGGCGCGGCCATCGACGGATCGACGCAAAGCGCCTTCGGCACCGGCTTGCTCGCTGCCTTCGTGGCGACGCCGTGTACCGGGCCGTTCATGGCGACGGCGATGGGCGCGGCGCTGTTGCTGCCGACAATCGCCGCGCTGGCGCTGTTCGCCACGCTGGGGCTGGGAATCGCCCTGCCGTTCCTGGCGATCGCCTTCATCCCGGCGCTGCGCCGCCGGATGCCCCGCCCCGGTGCCTGGATGAACACCTTCCGGCGCTGGATGGCTCTGCCGATGGGGCTGACCGCGCTGGCGCTGGCGTGGCTGGCGAGCCGGGCAGCCGGTCCTGCTTTCGGAATGATCGCGGTGGCGCTGACCGTGTTGCTGGTCGCCCTGCTCGCTTTCGCGGGCAAGCGGCAACGGCAAGGCCGCGCCGCGATCCGGCCCACCGCCGCCGGGCTCACCGCCATCGCAGTGGCCGCCGTGATCCTGCTGCCCCTAAGCGAGCGCGACCACGTTGCGCAGACGCAAAGCATCCTGAAGCCGCAGCCGTTCAGCGAAGCGGCACTGGCGAAAGCGCAGGCATTGG
>NZ_CAXYKL010000031.1:0-7371 GCF_964277725.1 uncultured Novosphingobium sp.
ACCACACCCCTTGGCAATCCGGCCTCCCGCTCCTAAAGCCGCTGCCGACCTCCAGCCACGTGAGAACCCCGGCCCCATGGCATCTCCCTACAAGCGCGTCCTCCTGAAACTCTCGGGCGAAGTGCTCATGGGCAGCCAGCAGTTCGGGATCGACCCCGAGTTCGTCTCCGAGATGGCGAAGGAAGTGAAGGCCGCCAAGGAAACCGGCCTTGAGATCTGCTTGGTCATCGGCGGCGGCAACATCTTTCGCGGCATGGCGGGCGCGGCCAAGGGCATGGACCGTGCGCAGGCCGATTACATGGGCATGCTGGCCACGGTGATGAACGCGCTGGCGATGCAGAACGCGCTGGAGCAACTGGGCATCGAGACGCGGGTGCAGTCCGCCGTGCAGATGGATCAGGTGTGCGAACCGGTGATCCGTCGCCGGGCAGAACGGCATCTGGAGAAGGGCCGCGTGGTGATCTTCGCCGCCGGTGTCGGCGCACCGTATTTCACCACCGACTCCGGCGCGGCGCTGCGCGCGGCCGAGATGCAGTGCGACGCGCTGCTCAAAGGTACCAGTGTGGATGGCGTCTATGACAGCGACCCGAAAACCAATCCCCATGCGCAGCGTTACGATGCTGTGGATTACGATACCGTCCTGGCCCAGAATCTGAAGGTGATGGACGCCTCCGCCGTGGCGCTTTGCCGCGACAACGCTATTCCGATCGTGGTGTTCTCGATCCGTGAGCAGGGCAATCTGGCCCGCGTGCTCGCCGGGCAGGGTACCAGGACGATCGTCCAGAAAGGAGCCTGAACCATGGCCAAGTACGATAAGGCCGATCTCGAACGCCGCATGAAGGGGGCCGTCGACGCGCTCGCCGGAGACCTGGCGGGCCTGCGCACCGGCCGTGCCAGCGCCAACCTGCTCGATCCGGTTATGGTCACCGTCTATGGCAGCCAGATGCCGCTGAACCAGGTGGCCTCGGTGTCGGTGCCCGAGCCGCGCATGATCTCGGTGCAGGTGTGGGACAAGTCGAACGTCGGCCCGGTGGAAAAGGCGATCCGCTCGGCGGGGCTAGGCCTCAACCCGATCAACGACGGCACCACGTTGCGCCTGCCGATCCCCGACCTGACCGAGGAACGCCGCAAGGAACTGGCCAAGCTCGCCGGGCAATATGCTGAAAAGGCGCGCGTGGCCGTGCGCAACGTCCGCCGCGACGGGATGGACAACCTCAAGGCCGACGAGAACAAGAAGGAAATCTCCGAGGACGACCGCAAGCGCCTGGAAGGCGAACTGCAGAAGCTGACCGACGAGCAGATCAAGGCCGTCGAGGAAGAATTCGTCCGCAAGGAGAAGGATATCCTAGGCAAGTGAGGCACATCAGCGCGGGGCTGTTGTGAGCAAGGCCGAACCCAAGGCCCGTCACGTCGCCATCATCATGGATGGCAACGGGCGCTGGGCGAAGAAGCGATTCCTCCCGCGCGCCATGGGGCATCAGCGCGGGGTGGAGGCGGTGCGCCGCGTGGTCAAAGGCGCGCGCGAGTTCGGGCTGGAGGCGCTGACGATCTACGCCTTCTCCACTGAGAACTGGCGCCGGCCCGAGGACGAGGTGTCCGACCTGATGACGCTGATGAAGCGCTTCATCCTGTCCGACCTCGACGAGATCGCCCAGGCCAACGTCAAGCTGAGGATTATCGGCGATTACAAGGCCTTCAAGCCCGATGTTGTTGAACTGATCGAGGGCGCGCTGTCTCGCACGGCGGGCAATACCGGCACCACGCTGGCCGTGGCGCTGAACTACGGGTCGCACGACGAGATCGCGCGCGCGGCGACGGCTGCCGCCGCCAAGGGCCCGATCACGCCCGCAACGATCGCGGCGGAGCTGGACACGGCAGACCTGCCCCCGCTCGACCTGCTGATCCGCACATCCGGCGAGGAGCGGCTGTCCAACTTCCTGCTGTGGCAGGTGGCCTATGCCGAATTCTATTTCACCGACGTGCTCTGGCCGGACTTCACCGCCGAGCATTTGCGGGCCGCGATAGATACGTTCGAAAAGCGGGAGCGTCGTTATGGCGGGCGTTGACGAACTGGGCCCGTCGGAGCCGGTACCGTTCTGGTTGCGCAATGCCGATTTGCCCAAGCGGCTCGTCACCGCTCTGGTGATGCTGGTCGTGTCGGGCACGGCGTTGTGGCTGGGCGGCATGGCCTGGACAGTCTTCGTGCTGATCGTGGGCATCGGCGTGTGGTTCGAATGGAGCACGCTGGTGCTGCAATTCTGCACGCCGGGCCGATCGCGTAATGCCTGGCGCTGCGCCGGGGCGATCTATTGCGGGATGGGCAGCGCGATCCTGATCCAGGTGCGGGAACAGGCGGCGGGCGCGGCCCTGGTGATGCTGATCGTGGGTGCCGTGATCGGTACGGACGTGGGTGCGTATTTTCTGGGTCGGGCTCTGGGCGGACCGAAGATCGCACCGAAGATCAGCCCATCCAAGACCTGGGCAGGATTGCTGGGCGGCGTGATCGGCGCCAGCCTGTTGATCTGGGCGGTGCTGGCCAATGCCGGCCGCATCCTGGCCGCCGCGCCCAGTGCGCAGATCACGGCGGTGGAAACCGCGGCCAGCCCGATGGCGATCCTGGGCATGGGCATGGCCGTAGCGATCGTGGCGCAGGCGGGCGATTTCTTCGAAAGCTGGATGAAGCGGGCGGCCGGCGTGAAGGACTCCGGAAAGCTGCTGCCCGGCCATGGCGGCCTGTTCGACAGGGTCGATGGCTTGCTGGCGGTAACGGTGGTATTCGGTACGATCTTTATCCTTGTGCGGTTATCCACGCTTACATGACTCGAACGATCACACTTCTGGGCGCAACCGGCTCGATCGGCGCATCCACTCTCGATCTGGTGCGCCGCGATCCTTCCGCCTGGGATGTGGTGGCGCTGACGGCGAATTGCCAGGCCGCCGAACTGGCGAAGCTGGCGCGCGAGTTCGGCGCGAAGCTGGCGGTCGTGGCGGACGAGGCGTGCCTGGCCGATCTGCGCGCCGCTCTCGCCGGCTCCGGGATCGAGGCAGCCGCCGGGGCGCAGGCCCTGGTGGAGGCGGCGTCTCGTCCCGCCGATATCGTGGTGGCAGCCATCGTTGGCTGTGCGGGCCTTGCGCCCACCATGGCCGCGATCGAGCAGGGCAGGGTGGTCGCGCTGGCCAACAAGGAAGCGCTGGTTTCCGCCGGAGCCGTGATGACGGCGGCGGTCCGCCGCTGCGGCACGGTGCTGCTGCCCGTCGATTCCGAGCATAACGCGATATTCCAGTGCCTGGCCGGCAACGACCTGGCCGACGTGCGCTCCATCACGCTGACGGCGAGCGGCGGGCCGTTCCGCGACTGGTCGGCAGATCGCCTGGCTGCGGCCACGCCGGCGGAAGCGGTCAAGCATCCCAATTGGTCGATGGGTGCGAAGATCAGCGTCGATTCGGCCACGATGTTCAACAAGGGCCTCGAACTGATCGAGGCCTATCACCTGTTTCCCGTCGGCCTCGACAAGCTGCGGATCATCGTCCACCCGCAATCGGTGGTCCACTCCATGGTGGAATACCGCGATGGATCGACGCTGGCGCAGCTAGGGCCTTCGGACATGCGCGTGCCGATCGCTTCGGCGCTGGCCTGGCCACGCCGGATGGACACGCCGATGCCGCCGCTGGATCTGGCGGCGATCGGCGAATTGACCTTCCGCGCGCCCGACGAGCAACGCTTCCCCGCGACCAGACTAGCGCGCGAAGCGGCGGAGGCGGGCGGTGCGGCCCCGGCTGTGCTCAACGCGGCGAACGAGGTGGCAGTGGCCGCTTTCCTCGCCGGTCAGATTGGGTTCACCCGGATTGCGGCAGAAGTTGCCAATGTTCTCGATACTTATGCCGCGCCCGCGCCGGCATCCCTCTCGGATGTCCTCGCGATCGACACCGAGGCGCGCCTGCGCGCACGTGAGTTGACGGAGGCCCTGGCATGATCGGGTCACCCTCTTTGCTCACGATGGTCCTTGGCTTCGTCTTGGTCCTGGGTCCACTCGTGGTGATTCATGAACTGGGCCACTACCTCGTCGGCCGGTTCTTCGGGATCAAGGCGGAGGCGTTCTCGGTCGGGTTCGGCAAGGAGCTGGCCGGTTTCACCGACAAGCGCGGCACTCGCTGGAAGCTGTCGGCGCTGCCCCTGGGCGGCTACGTCCAGTTCGCGGGGGACATGAACCCCGCCAGCGCGCCCGCGCCGGAGCAGGACGGTCTGACCCCGCAGGAGCGCGCTCAGACCTTCCACGCCAAGCCATTGTGGCAGCGGGCGCTGGTGGTGCTGGCCGGACCGCTGACCAACCTCATCTGCGCGGTCGCGATCTTTGCCGCCTTCAACCTGGCCTATGGTCGGATCGAAGCCACGCCCGTGGTGCAGGATTTTGCGCCCGGCTCAGTGGCGCAGGCCGCCGGTATGCAGGTGGGCGATCGGATCGTTGCCATCGGCGGCGAAAAGATCAGCAGCTTCAACGAGATCCCGCAATACGTCGTTCCCTATCCGGGCCGCACCGTGCCGATCGCGGTGAAGCGTGGAGAGCAGACGCTGATCCTGTCGGTTCCGATCGGCAGCACCGTGGAGAAAGACCGCTTCGGCAACGAGGCGCGGGTCGGCCGGATCGGCATTGCCGGCGGCGGCGGCAAGCTGGTGTCCGTCGGCCCGATCGAGGCGGTGAAGCTGGGCTTCGAGCAAAGCTACGGCATCGTGCGCATGATGGTGACCGGGATCGGCCAGATCTTCACGGGCGAACGCTCGGTCAAGGAGCTGGGCGGGCCGATCAAGATCGCAAAGTATTCGGGCGAGCAATTGAGCCTGGGCTGGCTGCCCTTCGTATACTTCGCGGCGCTGATTTCGATTAACTTGGCATTCATCAACATCCTGCCAATTCCGGGCCTCGACGGGGGCCATCTGGCCTTCTACGCGGCGGAAGCGGTTCGTCGCAAACCGCTGGATTTGCGGAGTCAGGAATGGGCGGTGCGCACCGGTATCGCGCTGGTGCTGACGCTGATGCTGATCGTCACTTTCAATGATGTCATCTCGTTGCCGATTTTCCGGGGATAGGACCGGCTTTTTCCATCGATAGGGATTTCTCGCCGGAATGGCTGCTTGATCGACATTCGTCCATCGGGCAGAGGCGGCGAATGTGTATGGTACGTTTCCGCTCCTATGCGCGGAACTCGGCCTGGATTTGAATATCGACCTTTTGCGCGCGGGCGCTTTGCGGGATTTGCGTTGATGATGGGATGGGAAATGGTTCGCAGCGACAAGGTTCGCCGCGCCTCGCGTCTGGCGGTCGCATTGCTGGGAACCACCGGCCTGACCGGCGTGACAACCGATGCCTTTGCGCAGGATGCTACACCGGCAGCGTCTGAAGCGCCCGCCGCGGCATCGACGCCAGCACCTGCTCCGGCCCGCACGCCGCGCCGCGCCCCCGCGGGTTCACGTGCTGCGGCACGCCCTGCGGCACAGCCCGCTGCGCCAGCGGCGGCACCCGCAGAGCAGGGCCCGGCAATCCAGACCATCCGCGTCCTCGGGGCCGAGCGCCTGGAGCCGGTAACGGTTCTGTCCTACGTCAAGCTGCGCGCCGGCCAGCCCTATACGCCCGCCGCGGCGGACCAGGCGCTCAAGGACCTCTATGAAACCGAGCTGTTCTCCGACGTTCAGGTGACGCAGGACAACGGCATCGTGACGATCCAGGTGAAGGAAAACCCGGTCGTCAACCGTATCATCCTTGAAGGCAACAAGCGCATAAAGGACGAGAAGATCTTGCCGGAGATCAAGGTCGCCCCGCGCCAGATCTTCACGCGATCGAAGGTGCGCGCCGACGTCGCCCGCATCATCGAGCTGTACAAGCGGCAGGGCCGCTACGCCGCAACGGTCGAGCCCAAGATGGTCATGCTCGACCAGAACCGCGTCGACATCGTGTTCGAGATCACCGAGGGCGACAAGTCCAAGGTCCGCCAGATCAACATCATCGGCAACGAGAAGTTCTCCGACAAGGAGCTTCGCGGCGAGATGGTGACCAAGACCAGCGGCGGCATCACCAAGGTCTTCAGCTCAACCACCAGCTACGACCCCGATCGCATGGCGTTCGACCAGCAGAAGCTGCGCCAGTTCTACCTGACACAGGGCTATGCCGATTTCCGCGTCGTCTCCGCCGTGGCCGAGCTGACGCCGGACAAGAAGGACTTCATCATCACTTACGTGGTGGAGGAAGGCCAGCGCTACAAGTTCGGCGACGTGAAGGTCGACAGCCAGTTGCGCGATTTCGACAGCGAGAAGCTGGCGGCGCGCCTGCCGATGAAGAAGGGCGATTGGTACAACGCCAAGCAGGTCGAAGATACGATCGAGCAGCTGAACGACACCGCCGGTGCCTTCGGCTACGCCTTCGCCGACGTGCGGCCGCAGTACGATCGCAATAAGGAAGACCTCACCATGGGTCTGACTTTCGTGATCGCCGAGGCGCCGCGCGTCTATGTCGAGCGGATCGATGTCAACGGCAACACGCTGACGCAGGACAAGGTGGTGCGCCGCGAGTTCCGCCTGGCCGAAGGCGACGCGTTCAACTCGCTGCAGGTCAAGCGCTCCACCAACCGCATCAAATCCTTGGGCTACTTCCAGGAAAAGTTCGAGGTCGAGCAGAAGCCCGGCGCCACGGACGATCGCATCATCCTGGAAGCCAACGTCGAGGAAAAGCCGACCGGCGAACTGCAGCTTTCGGCTGGTTTCTCGTCGCTTGAAAGCTTCATCTTCCAGGCCTCGATCCGCCAGCGCAACTTCCGCGGACGTGGCCAGACGGTCGGCCTGTCGGGCAGCTATTCGCGCTTCTCCAAGAGCGTGGAAGCCAGCTTCACCGAGCCTTACGTGTTCGACAAGAATGTGTCGCTGGGCGTCAACGTCTACCGCCGCGACCTGAACAGCTTCAACTATTTGAACTCCAACCGCAACACGACCTACAAGCAGGCCACCACCGGCTTCCAGGTCCGCGCGGGCGTGCCGCTGACCGAATACCTGACCGCCGTCGCCAGCTATACGCTGAACTACGATGACGTGTCGCTGGACCAGAACCAGTTCTATTCGGACCGCCTGACACCGCCGACCCGCTCCTGCGATCCGTTGCTGGCGGGACGTTACTTGTGCGACGCGATCGGCAAGCGCCTGAGTTCGATCGCCGGCCTGTCGCTGATCTACGACACGCTGGACAACCGCGTCCGGCCAACCCGTGGTATTACCGCCGCCATCAATGGCGATGTCGCGGGCCTTGGTGGCGACGTGAAATACGTCCGCCTCCGCGCGAATGCCTCTCGCTTCCAGAACCTGGGCAAGGGCTTCATCTTCTCGCTCTC
>NZ_CAXYKL010000032.1:0-12396 GCF_964277725.1 uncultured Novosphingobium sp.
TCCTCGACGATCAGGATGCGCAAATCCGTCTCTCCCTCAGGTAGGGGATTGAAATGGGCCGAATGCGCAGAATGGTCAAGGAAGCCCACAGTTCCGTCTCCTCGTCGCTCGCCCCCGAGTTTAAAGGCCCCCCTTATCGGCTCCGACCAATTATCCGGCCCGTTCGCGCATCGACATCGACGAAGAACACCTTGCCACTCTGTATGAATTTTAGCCGATAAGCCATTGCCGCAGCGTCATACTCCGGCCCCAGGTACTGCATTCCCGACATCTGCGGGATCACCATCTGCTCGATTTCTCGCAAGGACCGGACGTTGCCCGCCCGCCGCTCACGACGGACCTGGCCTTGCTCACTGATTTGATCCGCGCTGGCAATCGGCACCGCCACTGTCATGGTGCCGGTCACTACGCAGACCGCGAGAGCAAGCTTTCGGAGAGGGAGGAGCGTTTTCATCACGGGCATCCTAATGGCGCCAACGCCTTGAACAAGCCGTGAATACCCCTGAAAGCCGGCTAACTGTTGCCGTGCGGCCACTGTGCTTGCCATGGCGGGGCCGCAGACGCTAGGGCGCGGCCCATGGCAACTGCACCGATCCTCAGCTGGGAAGGCCTCGGCCTTGTCCAGGGCTCCGGCTGGCTCTTCAAGGACCTGGACATCAACATCGGCCCGCGCGACCGGCTGGCCCTGATAGGCCGGAATGGCGCTGGCAAGACGACGTTGCTCAAGTTGATCGCGGGCCAGGTCGATGCGGACAAGGGCACGCGATCGGTGCAGCCCGGCACGCGCATCGTTACGCTGGAGCAGGACCCGTTCTTCACCGGCTTCGACACGCTGCTGGACTTCGCGATTTCCGGCGACGACGCCCCGCCCCGGCATGAGGTGGAAGCGATCGCCGGCCAGTTGGGCATCGATCTTTCCCGCGCGGCAGACAGCGCCTCGGGCGGTGAACGCCGCCGCGCCGCCTTGTGCCGCGCTCTCGCTTCCGAGCCGGATCTGCTGCTGCTGGACGAGCCGACCAACCACCTCGACCTCGCTGCGATCGACTGGCTGGAAAGCTGGCTGCAGCGCTACAACGGCGCCTTCGTGGTGATCAGTCACGATCGTACGTTCCTGACCCGCCTCACGCGCGCCACCCTGTGGCTCGATCGCGGATCGCTGCGGCGCAAGGAAGTCGGCTTCGGCGGCTACGATGCCTGGGAAGAGCAGGTCTATGCCGAAGAGACCCGCGCGGCGGAAAAGATGGACGCCAAGCTCAAGATCGAAGCGCACTGGCTGGAACGCGGTGTCACCGCCCGGCGCAAGCGAAACCAGGGACGGCTTGCCAAGCTGTGGGAGATGCGTGCAGCCCGAGCGCAGATGATGGGCCCACAGGGCGCCGCCAAGCTCGCCATCGCCTCCGACGACACCAAGACCAAGTCGGTGATCGTGGCCGAGCATGTCACCAAGTGGTTTGATACTGCCGATGGCACGCCGCGCGCGATCATCAAGGACTTCAACTTGCGCGTGCAGCGCCGCGACCGGATCGGGCTGGTCGGCGCCAATGGTTCGGGGAAGACCACCCTGCTCAAGATCCTGACGGGCGAATTGGCGCCGGACGAGGGTTCCGTCACGCTCGCCAACACGCTGCAGGCCACGGTGATCGATCAGCAGCGCAGCCGCATGGCCCCCGAAAAGACCATCCGCGAAGTGGTGGCAGAGGGTGGCGACTGGATCGACGTGCGCGGCGTGCGCAAGCATATCCAAGGATATCTCAAGGATTTCCTGTTCGATCCCAACATGGTCGAGGCGAAAGTCGGTACGCTTTCGGGCGGTGAACGATCACGCCTGCTGTTGGCGCGCGAGTTCGCTCAGGTATCCAACCTCCTGGTGCTGGACGAGCCGACGAACGACCTTGATCTCGAAACGCTCGACCTCTTGCAGGAAGTGATCGCGGATTACGACGGCACTGTGCTGATCGTCAGCCACGACCGCGACTTTCTGGATCGGACGGTGACCGTTACGCTGGGCCTGGATGGCTCCGGGCATATCGACGTCATCGCGGGCGGCTATGCCGACTGGGAAGCGAAACGCCGCCAGCGAACCACGGCCGGCAAGGCGACGCGCGCGAAGGAGGAGACGGCCGCAATACCCGCACCGCCCCCGCCCGCCCGCACCAAATTGTCGTACAAGGACCAGCGGGACTACGAACTGCTGCCCCAGCGGATCGAGGATCTGGACGCGGCGATCGCCCGCGATGAGGCGGCGATGGCGGACCCGGCACTCTACACGCGCGATCCCGCCAAGTTCGCCAGCCTGAGCGACGCGATCGCCAAGGCCCGTTCCGAAAAGGATGCGGCGGAGGAGCGCTGGTTGGAATTGGCGGCGCTGGTCGAAGGCTAGATACCGGCGTTTCGCTGACCAGGGAAACTGCCGACCGCGTCCCCTTGCCAGAGCCTTTGCGATGGTGAAGAGCGCGCTTGGCCTATCGTCGATGGCTGGAGGACTTTGCGACATGATCAACCGCATCCGTGACATCCGCGCGCAAAAAGGTTGGACCCTCGCGCAAGTAGCGGCGGCCTGTGATCCTCCCACGACCGCGCAGACGATCGGCCGGCTTGAAACCGGCATGCGCAATCTGTCATTGATCTGGATGAACCGGATAGCCGCCGCACTTCAGGTTGAACCTGAGGTTCTGCTGCGGAGCGAGAGCGCCGAAGAGCCGACGATCACGGCAGTCCTCACCGCCAAGGGCGTCGACGCCCCGCACCGGCAAACCGACGCCGTACTGCCCACTGCGATCGCTGGGGATGGCGCGCTACGGGTCTTGGCGATCGAGGATGCGGCGGGTGATTATCGGAGCGGCGATCAAGTGTGGCTGCGGGAATGGCCGCTGGACAACGCCGCCGCGATCCTCAACCGGGATGTCCTGGCACCCCTGCCTGGCGGGCGTTTCGCGTTCGGTCGGCTGATCGGCCACGCCGATAATCGCGTCTCCCTGCTTCCGCCCGGCGGTGGGCAAAAGCAGGTCGATGTGTCTGAGCCCATCTGGATCGCGGTCGCCGAGATGCTGGTGCGCAAGCTTTAGGCGATGCGCGTCCTCTCCATCGCGACGCTGTTTCCCAATCCGGTGCGGCCGGGCTTCGGGATTTTCGTGGGCAACCAGATGCGCGCGATCGTCGCCCGGGGCGACGTTGACCTCACCATGGTCAGCCCGATCGGAATGCCGCCCTGGCCGCTTTCGCTGAAGCAACCCTACGCCCGCTGGCGATCGATTCCACGGCGCAGCGATGTGGTGGGCCTCAACGTTCATTACCCACGCTTCACTCTGTTTCCCAAGATCGGCGGCGACAGCAATCCCGCTCGCATCGCCGAGGCCGTCCTGCCCCTCGCGCGACAACTTCATGCCGAGCAGCCGTTCGATCTGATGGATGCGCAGTTCTTTGTCCCGGATGGACCGGCCGCGGCGATCGTCGCGCGCGCTCTCGGCTTGCCTTTGACGATCAAGGCGCGTGGCGCCGACATTCACTATTGGGGCAGCAGGCCCAAAGCCGTCTCACAAATGCTGTCCGCGGCGCACCAGTCCGCCGGGATGCTGGCCGTCAGCCGCGCCTTGCGTGACGATATGGTGGCGCTTGGCATGCCGCAGGATCGGATCGCGGTGCATTACACCGGCCTCGATCGCGAGCGGTTCCATCCCGTTGAACGCAAGGCGGCAAGAGCCTTGGTGTCAGCGCTCCCCGGCGTGAATGTACCTGAGGATGGCCCTCTGCTGGTGACGCCCGGGGCCCTGATCCCCCGCAAGGGGCAGCGCCTGGCGATGGAAGCGCTACGTTCGCTACCGGGCGTTCGACTTGCGCTGGCCGGTGCGGGGGAGGATGAGGCAGCCTTGCGGGCGCTTGCGCGAACGCTGGGCCTGGAAGATCGGGTGCATTTCCTGGGCCAGGTCGGCCACGATACCTTGCCCTCGCTGCTTTGCGCCGCCGATGCGCTGGTACTGCCTTCCGCCAGCGAAGGCTTGGCCAATGTCTGGGTAGAGGCCCTGGCCTGCGGCACGCCGATCGTCGTGCCGGATATCGGCGGCGCGCGGGAGATCGTGCCGGATCGTTCCGCCGGCCGGATCGTCGCGCGAGAGCCTGCGGCCATCGCCGCGGCAGTGACGGATATCCTCAACGATCCGCCGAGCCAATCAGAGGTGGCCGCGAACGTCGCCAAGTTCAGCTGGGGTGAGAATGCGCAGAACCTTGTGGCGTTCTGGAACGACATTCTCGAGAAGGAAGCACGCTAGATTCCGCTTCAGTCCCGCTCGTCGTTCCCACCGAAGCGGCAACGACGGAGGGTTCTGAATGTCAGGCCCCCCGCTCTCGAGCAAGGCGCTCCTGCCGGTCAAGGGAGGTCTCGGTCGAGACGAAGCTATCGGAATTGACCCGCAGCCAGATCAGGAACGGCGCAGACATGAAGATCGAGCTGTAGGTACCGATGAAGATACCCAGCGCGATTGCGGCGGTGAAGCCGAAGATAACCTCCGGACCCAGCAGCAGCAACGCGAACAGCGTGATCAGCACCGAGGTAGAGGTGACGATCGTGCGTGACAGCGTCTCGTTCACTGACAAATCGAGCAGCTCTGGCAACGGCATCTTGCGGAACTTCTTCAAATTCTCGCGAATGCGGTCATAGACGACGATCTTGTCGTTCAGCGAGTAGCCCAGCAGCGTCAGCAGCGCGGCGACGATGTTCAGGTCGAACTCCATCTGGGTCAGGGCGAACATGCCAATGGTCAGCAGGATGTCCTGCACCAGGGCGAACAAGGCGCCGACGGCGAATTGCCATTCGAACCGTACCCAGATGTAGATCGTGATGCCCAGCATCGCGAGGCCGAGCGCCAGCATGCCGGTGCGGAACAACTCGCCGGAAACCTTGCCGGAGACCGAGTCCACGCCGTCGATCCGGGCGTCCGCGTGGTTCTGGCGGATCGTGCCGATGATCTTCTGCGCCATCGCCTCGGCTAGCTCCGGATGGCCCTCGGAGCCATCGGGCAGGCGCATGCGAACGGTCACTTCGTTGGGCTTGCCGAAGGTCTGAATCGTCGGTTCACCGAAGCCGAGCGCGCCGACGCTTTCGCGAAGCTCCGATACCGGAGCGGCGGCGCTGCGTTCGAAGGTGACGCGGATCATCTGGCCGCCGATGAAGTCCACGCCCAGGTTAAGGCCGTGGGTAAACAACAGCACGATCGACGCCGCCATCGCCAGCAGGTTGGTGATGAAGAACGGCCACGTCCACTTCAGGAAGTGGATGTTGGTGTTGTCAGGGATGAGCTTGAGCAGTTTCACGAGGTCATTCCCTCAAAGCACGAGGTCGTTGGGGCGAGCGCGATGCAGCCATCCGGCCACCCACATCCGCGTTAACGTGACTGCGGTGAACACCGAAGTGACGATGCCGATCATCAGCACCACCGCGAAGCCGCGTACCGGCCCACTGCCGAAGGCGAACATCATGACGGCAGCGATCGAGTTGGTGATGTTGGCATCGAAGATGGCGCGGCTCGCCTCCTTGTAGCCATGCTCCACCGAGGCGACGACACGCCGCCCCCTCGCCCGTTCCTCGCGGATACGTTCGTTGATCAGCACGTTGGCATCCACCGCCGCACCGATCGTCAGCACGAAACCGGCGATGCCCGGCAGAGTCAGGGTCGTTCCGAAAACCGCCATGACGCCCAGGATCATCAGCACGTTAATGATCAGCGCAACGCAGGTGTAGACGCCGAAACGCCCATAGGTCAGCACCATGAAGATCATCAGCAGGCCTGTGCCGACCGCCATGGCGATCGCGCCCTTGTGGATCGAATCGGCGCCAAGGTCCGGCCCGACGGTCCGCTCCTCGACCACCTTGAGATCGACCGGCAAAGCGCCGGACCGCAAGGCGATGGCGAGCTGGGTGGCTTCCTGCACGCTGAAGCTACCGGAAATCTGGGCGCTACCGCCCAGGATCGGCTCGTTGATGTTGGGAGCGGACAGGATCTTGTCATCGAGGACGATGGCGAACGGCTTGTTGACGTTCTCAGTGGTCAGCTGCGCGAACTTCGCGCCGCCGGCCGTGTTGAACGTGATCGAGACGACGGGCGCATTGCTCTTGGGATCGAACGCCTGTCGCGCGTCGGTCAGCTGATCGCCCTTGATGCCGCCAAGACGACGCACGGCGAGCCCGGGCGAACCGCGGCCCTCCTTGGGGTCGGCATAAGGCAGAATCTCTGACCCGGCGGGCGCGATGCCCTTGGCGATATCGTCCGGCTGGGCGGTGACATCGACCAGCTTGAATTCCAACTTGGCGGTCTGGCCCAGCAGCTGCTTGAGCTGGTTGGGATCCTGCAACCCCGGAACCTGGACGACGATGCGCTGATCGCCCGAGCGCAGGATCGTCGGCTCGCGCGTGCCGAGCGCGTCGATGCGCTTGCGGACCACTTCGACCGCGGTATCCATGGCGTTGGTGACGGCCTGGTCGATCCCCTGCTGGGTCGGCGTCAGCACGAAGCGCGAGCCGTCCACCACCTGGATGTCCCAGTCACGCTGGCCGGTAAGACCCGCGCCGGTGGTGAGCGGCTGGATCGCTTCACGCGCGCTGTCCACCTGGCCGGGGTTCTTCACCATGAACGACAAGCGGCCGCCCTGGCTGGAAATATCGCCGACCTCGATCGCAGGCTCAGCCGCTTTCAGCTTGGTGCGGACCTGTTCTTCCATCGTCTCAAGCCGCTGCTGCGCCACCTGGCGCTTATCGGCTTCAAGCAGGATGTGGCTGCCACCGGCAAGGTCAAGACCCAGGTGAACACGCGGGCTGGGCAGCGAGGCGGGCCAGTTCAGCCCGGAAATCGCAAAGATCGACGGCAGCGAGGCCAGCATCGCGACACCCGCGATGAACCAGTACCAGGCCTTCTTCCATTTCGGGAAATCGAGCATCGGTGGCGCGCCTTCGCTCAGTCGTTCGCGGGCTTGGAGCCGGCGGGCGGGATGACGTCGGCGATGGTGGACTTGACCGCCTTCACCCGGACGCCCTGCGCGATTTCCACATTCACGTAATTCTCGTCCACGCTGATGACGCGGCCGATCAGGCCCCCGCCGGTCAGCACTTCATCGCCCTTCTTGATCGCCTCCAGCTTGGAGCGCTGCTCTTTCTGCTGCTTCATCTGCGGGCGCATGATCAGGAACCAGAAGATCAGGCCCATCGCCACGAACGGCAGATAGCTAAGCCAAGCCGGGGGAGTGGCGCCGGCTCCGGCGCCAGCGGCAAGGAGCGAGAGGATGGAAGTGTGCATGGGCTGCGAAACGCCTTCTTGTACTGTGGCCCGAACGCGTGACCGGCAAAGGATGCCGGGCCGCCGCATTACGGCAAGATCAGCGCGCGCGGTTAGCAGCATCCCAAGGCACTGGCAACGCGCGCCCGCTTTCGTTCCACCGCCAGTCGCGAGACGCTTGCACTCCTGCAAAGCCTTGCCTATAGGCGCGCCTCCGGTCGGGACGTAGCGCAGCCTGGTAGCGCATCACACTGGGGGTGTGGGGGTCGGAGGTTCGAATCCTCTCGTCCCGACCAAATTTTTCAACGAACAGATCACACCTTCCCCGCGCGATCGCCTTGGGCTAGAGCGCGCAGCCGAAGGGTGGGCTGTCGTCCATTCTTCGACATAGATCGCGCCGGTGCCCGGCAACGGGCTTAATCGGGAATGCGGTGCGGAGGATTTGCTCCTCCCATTCCGCGGCTGTCCCTGCAACTGTGAGCGGATAGCGCGATGCACTCGCCTCCTTTGACCGGAGGCAGCCACTGGACCGCGCGACCGCGCGATCTGGGAAGGCCGTGCATCAAGCTGTGACCCGCGAGCCAGGAGACCTGCCGGCGCTCCGGTCGCTCTTGCCTTGGTCCAGGGGATGGTCTCGGCACGGTTTATTCTTTCCGTCTGAGCGACGAAAGCGGTGCGGCTGGGGCTGCACGGGTGCTGCGCATCTGCGTGGGCGCAACGGCGCCTGCGTCTGGCGCGTGCTCGTCCAGAGCCCCTCCCCGTCACCTTTTGTTGGCTCGCCGCCCTGTGCGGCACGGAAGGGAAAAGCGCATGTCCGATCTGTCCAAGGTGCCTGTCACCATCGTCACCGGCTTTCTAGGGGCGGGCAAGACGACGCTGATCAGCCACCTGATCCGCAACGCCGGCGGGCGGCGGCTGGCAGTGGTGGTGAACGAATTCGGCACGCTGGGCGTCGATGGCGACATCCTGCAAAGCTGCGCGATCCCCGATTGCCCGGCGGAGAACATCGTGGAGCTGGCGAACGGCTGCATCTGCTGCACCGTCGCCGATGATTTCATCCCCACGGTAGAGCGGCTGCTGACGCTGGAGCCGCGCCCCGATCACATCCTGATCGAGACGAGCGGCCTGGCCTTGCCCAAGCCGCTGTTAAAAGCGTTCGAATGGCCTGCGATCCGCAGCCGCATCACGGTGGACGGCGTGCTCGCCCTTGCCGATGCCGAGGCCGTGGCGGCGGGCCGCTTCGCGCCCGATCTGGCGGCGGTGGACGCACAGCGCCAGGCCGATCCCAGCATCGATCATGAAACGCCGCTGTCCGAAGTGTTCGAGGACCAGCTGGCCTGCGCCGACATGGTGTTGCTGACCAAGGCGGACCTGGCAGGGCCGCAAGGCATAGCCGCCGCGCGCGCGATCATCGCCGCCGAATCGCCCCGCGTGGTGCCGGTGGTGGAACTGACCGACGGCGTGGTCGACCCTCGCGTCATCCTGGGGCTGGAAGCGGCGGCGGAGAACGATGTGGCCGCGCGGCCTTCTCACCATGATGGCGAGGACGATCATGAGCATGACGATTTCGACAGCACCGTGGTGACGCTTGGTGAGATCGCCGATCCCGACGATCTGGTCGTGCGCATCGAAGCCCTCGCGCGCGAACAGCATGTTCTGCGGGTGAAGGGCTATGTCGCGGTGACGGGCAAGCCGATGCGCCTGTTGATCCAGGCGGTGGGATCACGCGTGCGGCATCAATACGATCGCGCCTGGAAGCCGGGCGAGCGCCGCGAGACGACGCTGGTCGCCATCGCCGAGCGGGCGCATGTCGATCCCATCGCGATCCGAGAAGCTCTGGCGGGCTGAAGCCCCAGGCGATGCACGTCATCTTCCGCGAAGTGCACGGGATGGAGGAAACCGCCATCCCGCAGGATCTGGGGCAAGCGCCCGCGGACTTGGCGGTCCTGTCCTTCTCGGACAGCGACCTTGGCGCGTTCGCGCAAGGTTGGCATGAGGCGCGGCTGCTGGACCCCGCCTTCCCGACGCTGCGCCTCGCCAACCTGTCGGCGTTGGCGCATCCCTTGTCGGTCGATACGTATATAGAGCGTACCCTGGCCGGTGCCCGGGCGATCCTGATCCGGCTGATCGGCGGCGCGGCTTACTGGAGCTACGGCCTCGCCCAAGTCGAGGCGCTGGCGCGCGCCAAGGGGATCGCGCTGGCCGTGCTGACCGGCGACGGGCGGCCGGACGATCGCCTGGATTCGGCCTCCACCGTGCCGGTCTCAGTCGTTCGCGAATTGCAGGAGCATTGCCAGGCAGGAGGCGCAGAGGCGGCACGTAGCGCGCTGGGCCTGCTGGCGCAGCGGGCGGGAATCGCGGTGTCCATCGCCGGGAGCGCGCAAGCCTTGCCGCCAGCTGGGGGATGGCACCCGGCATCGAGCCTCTGCGATCCCAACCGCTTCGTGCGGCCGAGCGATCGCCCGCTAGTGCTGATCGTGTTCTACCGTTCGTACCTCACCGCAGACGACTTGGCTCCGTTCACCCAATTGCACGAGCAGTTGGAGCAAGCCGGCTTTTCCACTCTTTCGCTTTACGCCACCTCGTTGAAGGAACCACACGCACGCGCCGCGATCGGGCGATGGGTGGCGGCTCTGCAGCCGTCCGCGATCATCAACGCGACGGCCTTTTCCGCGCGGGACGAGGATGGCCATACCCCCCTCGACGCAGCGGACGTGCCCGTGTTCCAGGTCGCGCTGGCGACCGGATCGCAGGCTGCCTGGGCCGGTGCCCATCGCGGCCTTTCTCCGCCCGATCTGGCGATGCATGTCGTGCTGCCCGAGATCGACGGGCGAATATTTGCAGGCGTGGCCAGCTTCAAACAGAGCGGTGAGCGTGACCCGGACTTGGGCTTCGCGCAGGATCGCCACGGTGCCGACCCGGACCGTATCGCCGCGATCGTCGCCCGCATCTCCGGCTGGGTCTCGCTAGCGGCCAAGCCGGTGGCGGAGCGGCGGCTGGCGATGGTGCTATCCACGTATCCCGGCCGTGAGTGGCAGATGGCGCACGCCGTCGGTCTGGACGCCCTCGCCTCGACGGGAGCGATCCTCGCCGATCTGGCCCAGGCCGGATATCGCACGGCCCCCGCAGAAGCGCTGGAAGACAAGCTTCAGCAAGAGCGCCTCACTTGGCCCCTCGCCGAATACCGCGCTGCCCTCGCCACATTGCCCGCCGCCTTGCGACAGTCGCTGGCCGAGCATTGGGGCGATCCGGACACCGACCCTGCCGTCCAGAACGGCGCGTTTCATTTCGCGGCTACCCGATGCGGAAACGCCCTGATCGCGCTGCAGCCCGAGCGGGGCATGAGCGCGGACCGCACGGATAGCTATCACGATGTCACACGCTGCCCGCGCCACGCCTATGTCGCGTTCTACTTGTGGCTGCGCTCGCTCGGCATCGACGCGCTGGTCCACCTCGGCGCGCACGGCACGCTGGAGTGGTTGCCCGGCAAAGCGGTCGCCCTGTCCGACGCGTGCTGGCCGGAAGCTCTGACGCGCGGACTGCCGGTGATCTATCCGTTCATCGTCAACGATCCGGGCGAGGCGGCGCAGGCCAAGCGCCGGATCGCCGCCGTCACCATCGGCCACGCCCCGCCCCCGCTCTCCCCCACTCACCACGGCGCGGGGTTGGAGCGGATCGAGGCGTTGCTGGACGAATTCTCAAACGCCAGCGGCCTCGATCCCGCGCGCCGCGATCGGCTGCAAGGCGCGATCCGCGAAGAGGCGGCGTCCCTGGGCCTTGAGGCGGAGCTGGGCCTCGATAACGCCACGTCGCTGGTGGAGGCAATCACCCGCATTGACCGGTTCGTGTGCGATGTGAAGGAAAGCCAGTTCGGCGATGGCCTCCACGTATTCGGACAAGGCGATCACGGCGCGGCAGAGCGAACCGGATTGCTGACGGCGCTGGCCGGGCGGCGCGTTCCGCCTGGCCCCTCGGGCTCACCGTTCCGCGGGCGGAGCGACGTGCTGCCCACTGGCCGCAACCTCTACATGATCGATCCGCGCGCCGTGCCCTCTCGCTCGGCCTATGCGCAGGGCATCCGGTTGGCGGACGAGCTGGTGCGCCGTCATCTGCAGGACCATGGCGACTATCCGCGCGGCCTGGTGGTCGATCTGTGGGGCTCGGCGACGATGCGCACTGCGGGCGAGGAATTCGCGATGGCGCTCCACCTCCTGGGCGCGTGCCCGGTGTGGGACCATGCTTCAGAGCGGGTGACCGGGATCGAGATCCTGCCTCTGGCCCTGCTGGAGCGCCCGCGCCTGGATGTGACATTGCGCGTGTCGGGCTTGTTCCGCGATGCCTTTCCCGCACTGCCGCTGCTGTTCGGCCAGGCCGTCAGCGCGCTGTCACAGCGAGACGAGGAGCCGGAGTGGAACCCCTTCGTCGGCACCGCCCCCGGCGCGCGGGTCTTCGGTCCTGGGCCGGGAAGCTACGGCGTCGGCATGGGTTCGGCTGCGGACACCTACACCCTAGAGGCCCGGCAGGTGGCGGGCGAAGCGTGGCTGGCCGCCTCCGCCCATGCGCTGGATCGGCTGACGCCCGAAGACGACATGGCGGGCTTGCGCGCGCAGGTCGCGGGCGCGGATGCCTTCGTGCATTTGCAGGACCTGGCCGAAAGCGACGTACTGATTTCCGCAGACTACGCCGCGCATGAAGCCGGTTTTGCCGCCGCGCAGGCGGTCGCCGGGGGCGCGGCCGCGCTCTATCATCTGGACAACCGCGACCCCGATCGCCCGACAGCCCGAACTCTGACCGAAGAGATCGCCCGCGTCGTCCGTGCCCGGGCTGCGAACCCGGCGTGGGTGGCCGGGATGATGCGGCACGGTTTTCGCGGAGGCGCGGAACTGGCCGCCACACTCGATCATCTCGGCGCGTTCGCGCACCTGGCGGGCGGGGTGCCACCGCAACTGTTCGACCTTTATTACGACGCCACCCTGGCCAGCGACCCGGTGCGCCAGTTCCTGGAACAGGCCAATCCCGGCGCGCTGGCTGCCATGGAAGCGCGGTTTGCGGCTCTCCACGAGGCGGGGCTTTGGCCGACGCGCCGCAACTCGATCCTGGCGGCCCTGGGGGCAGCACGATGAGCGGCTTCACC
>NZ_CAXYKL010000033.1:0-8920 GCF_964277725.1 uncultured Novosphingobium sp.
CCCTCGCCCGCCCAGAACTCCTCGGCCATGGCGAAGACGATGTCCCACTGCGCGGTGTTGGTGTCCTGCGCTTCGTCGACCAGGATATGATCGAAGCGCCGGTCCAGCTTGTAGCGTATCCAGTCCGACAGTTCGCGCCGCCCCAGCAACGCTGCGGCCTGGCGGATCTGGTCGTCGAAATCGATCAGACCTTCACGCTTCTTCGCCTCGTCCCAGGCCAGTGCAAAAGCCCGGCCAAGGCGCAGCGCCGGCACCAGCCGCTCCGCCAGATCGAGCATCGCCGCGGTCTGGCTGACCTCCGCCAAACCGGCGATCACGCGTGAGCAAAACGTCGGGTAATCCGGGTCCAGCTTTTCGAGCGAGGTGATGGAGCGCGGCTCGCCCTTCTTGGTCAGGAACACGTCGGCCAGCGCAGCCAGACCTTCACGCCGCTGCGTCAAGGAGCCCGCCAGCCATGCGCCGATGGCTTCGGCGGTCTTCTGCCCGGTAGCGGCCTTCCATCCGCGATTGACGTCCAGGCATTGCCGCAGGGACGCGGTATCAAAGACATCGTCGCCCAGCTTGGTGGCCAGCCAGTCTTCATCAGCATCGCCGGGCAGGCCCAGCAGCCGCAGCACGTGGGGCCGCATCGGCTCCTGCCAACTGCCTGGCCCGAACCACGCCTCCCGTGCCGACGCGCAGCGCAGGAGGAACGCCTGCACCGCATCCGGCCCCAACCGCAGCGAGAGGTCGGACACGGCGGTCAGCAGTTGCGGATCACCCAGCGGGTCCGCCTCGGCACTGACCAGGAGGTCGGCCAAGACCTGCCTGGCGAGCAACACTCGCTCGCGATCCTCCATCGGCCGGGTGCCGGGCAGCAACCCGGACTCCAGCGGAAACGCTGCCAGCAACCACTGCGAGAACGCATGGATCGTATCGATCCGCAACCCCCCGCCCGGCGAGTCGAGGACGGCGGCAAACAACGTGCGCGCATGCCGCAGTGCGTCCGGCCGGAAATCCGCCCCGATCGCCTGCAGTTCCGCTGCAAGCTCGGTATCGCTGAGGCGGACCCAGCGGGCCAGCTTCTCGTTGATGCGCGCCGCCATCTCGGTCGCGCCCGCCTTCGTAAAGGTAAGGCACAGGATCTGCGACGGGTCGACGCCCGGCTGCTGCAGCAGGCGCAGCACGCGTGATGAGAGCACTTGCGTCTTGCCGGTTCCGGCCGAGGCGGAGAGCCAGACCGTGTCCTGCGGCTCCACCGCCAGCATCTGGCTGCCGTGCAGCTTGTGCGGCGTGCTCATGCCGGGTCCTGCGTCCGGCTGCCCAGCTGCGCGATCCATTCGTCCAGGCGCATCAGCTGATCATAGTCGGCATAGCCGGGAAGGTCGGGATTGAGCCGCGCGGTGAACGGCTCGTCACCCAAGATCCAGCGGTCCAGTGCGTCATCGAGATACCGCGCAGTTTTGGCCAGGAAACGATCGCGCGGGATGCCAGACTTCTTCGTGCCTTCCAGCACCGGCTCCGCCCAGTAACCGAAGCGATCCTGCCCCGGGCCCTTGGCGAGTGACCAGTATTCGAAACGCTCCGCCTCGCCCGCGATGTCCTTGAAGCCACCCCGGCTGGCGATCAGGCCGATCAGCCCCAACTGCAGCGCGAACCCCTCCTCCACGCGGCGGGCGGAGGGCGGCTGGCCGGTCTTGTAATCCACCACCGCCAGGCTGCCATCGGCGCAACGGTCGATCCGGTCGGCCCGGCCATGAAGCCGCACGCCGCGCCAGTCGATCGCGCCGTCCGCCTCGGTGGCCAGGCCCACGCGCCCTTCGCCGCGCTGGCTGGCGATCTCTTCGCCGATCCAGTCGAGCCCGGCCAGCAGCCGCGGCCGCCACAGGGCGCGCATCAAGGGGTGCGCGCTCATCTCGTCCATCACGGTCTCGGCGGTGACGCGCAGCATGCCGGCCGGCTCGCCCGCCTTGTGCCAGCGATCGAGAATGGCGTGCACCGCCGTTCCCTTCCAGGCAGCGCTGGGCTCCGCATCCAGGCCGTCCAGCGACCGCAGCCGCAGGATCGCGTTGGCGTAGAACTGGTAAGGATCGCCGCGCAGTCGATCGAGCCCGGTGACGGAAAGCGCCACCTTGCGCTGCGCATCATCGGGCATCGGCCGCGGCCGGGGATAGGGCGGCGCCGGTGGAGGATCGTCCAGCATGCGGGCCAACCGGACGGCATCCTGCTCGGCCATATCCCGCGCCGCCTTGTCGCCCAGCATGGCTTTCACGCGCAGCACGAAGCGCGAGGGGATGACCGGCGAACCCTCGTCCCGCCGCGCCCAACTGAGTAACACTTCCGGCGCACCCAGCGCGGCGGCAAGGTCGTGGGCGGACAGGCCGATGCGAAAGTCTGCGCCCGGCACGCCCAGCGCGCGCAGCAGCGCAGGCGGTAGCAACGCGTCGGGCGTGGGGCTTGCAGGCCAGATGCCCTCCACCAGCCCGCCGCAGATGACCAGATCGGCGCGGCTCATGCGCGCTTCCAGCAGGCCATAGATCGAAACGCGGGGATGGCCGCCCCATGGCGGCCTGACCGAAACCCGATCCATCGCATCGCGCAGCACCGAATGGAGGTCCGCCGGATCGAGGCGCGTGTTGACCTGCCGCGCCGCCTCGCGCAGTTCCTCCACGAATTGCGCCAAGGCGCGGCCATCCGGGCGGCTCCAAAGGCCTTCACCGCAAAGCGCTTCTCCGGCGGCGGCCAGCGCGTCGATCAGTTGGGCTAGCGGGGTTTGCGCGCTCAGTGCCATCAGCGGCGCAAGCACGGCCTCCACCCCCGCCCACCACGCGAGCAGGTCGGATGCTTCGGCCTTGGCCCGCAGCGGCGCGAGCCCCGGTCCGGGACGCGGCCCCCTGAGCGCGAGGTCCAGCGTCCGCGCATTCTCCAACCAGGCCGCGCGCCCTTCCCCCGCAGCCACCAGAGGATGCGTCAGCAAGGCGATCAGCGGCACCGGCGCAGCCTGCTCGGCAATGACTTCGGCCAGCAGCAGCAACACGCGCGCCGCCGCCGTCTGGGGCAGGGGACGCCCCGCCGTATCGTCCGCGACAATGCCCCACCGCGCCAGTTGCGCGACGATGCGGCCTGCCAGGTTACGGTCCGGCGTGATCAGCGCAACGCGCCGCTCGGGCACTTCCAGGGCTTGCCGGATCAAAACGGCGATCGCGCTTGCCTCACCCGCGGGAGTAGCGCTTTCCATTAGCCGAACCCCGGCCAGGCGGCGCTCTTTCGCCTCAAGGCGGTTCCACCGCGCTGATGGCTCCGCGGGCAGGAACAAGTTGGAGATTGCCCTGCTGCGCTCTGGCGGCGCGGCGGCGAGGCCCGCACGGTGCCAGGGCTGTACCTCATCCCGCGCAATGCCCATGCGGTTCAGCAGCAGCTTGAGATGATATTGCGGATGCGCCACGGCATCGCCCCGGCCGAACGGCGGATCGCCCGGCTCGGCAGGACTGCCGGCCGTGCCCAACGCTGCCCAGACTTCCGTGTCGAGCGAAAGGTCCAGGTCCGGCAGAATCACTGCACCGCGCGGCAATTGAGAGACTACGCGCAGCAAGCGCGCCAGGGCGGGCGAGGCACTGGTGACGCCCGCCGCCACGATCGGGCTGGCCGGGGCGGCCACGATCCAGCGCTGGGCGGCATGGTCGAACAAGCGATTGCGCCGCTCCGGTCCGTCCACTTCGCCCCGCGCGGCGAGATCGGCGATCCAGTATTGCTGCACCATCAGGAACGTGCGCGTGGCATCGCGCCAATGCTCGGCCAGTTCGCCGACGATGCCGATAACCTCATCCGACATGAGATCGACCGGCGCAATGCCTTCCACGGCGAGACGATCCATCGTCCGCCCGATCTCGAACGCGCGGCGCAGCAACGCCGGCCCCTCGCCCGCTTCATCCCCCTCAACGGTGCGCAAGTGGTCAGCCAAGCGCAGCCAGCGGCGCGTCGGATCGGCGGCGGGCGGAACATCGGCCGCGCCCAGCGGATCGAGCAGCGGGCCCAGCGTCTCGTCCAGATCGATATCGCCCACCACCGCCATGCGCGGCAGCAGCATTCCCGCGCCGGAGTGCCGGATCATCGCCTCAGTCACCGTGCGCACCGCGCGGCGACTGGGCAGCAGCAAGGTCAGGCGCGCTAGGCCGAAATCGGGCTCTGCGTAACGCGGCACAAGACCAGCGACGAGCGCATCGGCAAAGCCGCGATGCGCCGCGATGGAATATATCTGGGGGGCGCCGCGATCAGGCAAAAAGCAACCCCGTACCGGACTCAGTGCCGATCGTGGTCATCCGCGTGACATCGGGCCAATCCAACTGATCAAAAGCGATCACGCACGCGTCAGCCACGCCTCGGTCGGAGCAATCGCGCCTGGATCACCCACTTCGAACCACACGCCAGTATGCGACACTCCGTAGAGCCGCCCTTCCTCGATCGCGCGATTCCACAGGACATTGGTGGAGAATGCGCCCTCCGGCGCATCCCTCAACAGCCGATGCGAGACCAACTGGATGCCCGAGTAAATGAACGGCGCGATCCGCCCCGAACGACGCCGCGCAACCCGGCCCATGCCGTCCAAGTGGAAATCGCCCTTGCCCTTGTAGTTCAGCGCGCGCGCATGCGGCACCAGCAGCAGCAGCGCGTCCATCCGCTCGGCATCCCAGGCGGCGGAGAGCTCGGTGAAGGCGTTGCGCGGCCCATCAACCCAGATGTTGTCGCTGTTCAGCGCGAAAAAGGGATCGGGCAGCATCTCCTTGGCATTCACCATGCCGCCGCCGGTTTCCAGCAGCAGTTCGCGCTCATCCGAGACGATCGTGGCCGGAGCCTTGCTCCGGCGGCCGCGTAGATGGGCTTCCAGCGCATCCGCCAGGTAGTGGACGTTGATCACCGCCTTGCTGACACCAGCCGCGCCCAGTTGATCCAGCGCATAGTCGATCAGCGGTTTGCCGGCGACGCGCACCAGAGGCTTGGGCTGCGTCGCGGTCAGCGGACGCATCCGCTTGCCGATCCCGGCGGCAAGGACCATCGCGGTGTCGCTGGCGAGCGGCGCGCTCATGCCGCGAACGCTCCGCCGTCGGCCTGGCGCAAGGTTGCGGGCACGTTAGCCGCGAACCATTCCTCCACGCGCGCAAGCGCCGGGTGGGACAAGTCACGTTCCAGCTGCCGCCAAACGCGCGGGATCAAGTCGAGGTAGCGCCGCTTGCCGTCGCGCTTCCACAGCCGCACGAAAATGCCCACGATCTTGATGTTCCTTTGTGCGCCCAGCCGCGCATAATCGGCGAGGAAAGTTTCCCGGTCAGCGCCGGTTGCCGACAAGTAGCGCTCGATCATGGCCGTCTCTACTTCCGCCGAAACATCGCGCCGCGCATCCTGCAGCAAAGAGACCAGATCATAGGCCGGATGGCCCACCAGCGCGTCTTGGAAATCCAGCAGCCCCTGCCGGTTCAGCGCGCCCAGCAACATGATGTTTTCCGCATGATAATCGCGCAGAACGGTTACACCGGGGCGCTGGCGGGGCAGCAGGTCGGCCAGGGTAGCCTCCCACGCCGCGGTATATCCCGCCGCATCGGCATAGAGGTTCTGCGCAGGGCAGTACCAGTCGGTGAACAGACGCACTTCGCGCAGGTATTCGCTCAAGGAATAGTCCAGGAACGGCCCCGGCGGCAGCCGGTGAAGCTGCACCAACGCATCGATCGCGCCGCCATAGACCTCGATCTCGTCGGCAGGGTGCGTATCCAGATAGTCGCGCATGCGGTCGGTGCCGAAATCCTCGAGCAGGACCAGACCCTTGGCGGCATCCTCGGCCAGGATATGAGGCGCGCGCATCCCGTTGTCATCCAGCCAGTGCGCGGCGCGCAGGAACGGCGCGGGGTCCTCGTTCGGGGGCGGCGCGTCCATCAGCAGGCTGGTGCGGCCATCGCGCCGAATGCGGAAGTAGCGGCGGAACGAGGCATCCCCGGGCAGAGGCTCGATCGCCGCGTCGGACCAGCCGGCCCGAGCGAGGAATGCGTGAACGCCGCCGGGCAGACTCACGGTGCTGGGGGTATCGATTGCATCAGCCATGGCAGGCGCTCTAGCCAATCGCCCCCACCCTCGACAACGGCGATCCTGCCGCCGCCCCCATCTTCTTGTTCAGGACGCAGCGTAATCGACAGGCAACCAGCCTCGTGCGCGAAGCCGCCCGCCTGTTCGGGCCACTCGGCGATCAGCGCCGCGCCCTGGCGATAGTCGTCCAGGCCGATCTCTTCCACCTCAGCCGGATCGGCCAGGCGATAGAAGTCCGCGTGCACCACCGGCAAACGGACCGACGGCGGCTCGTACAGTTCGATGATCGCGAAACTGGGTGACGGCACCTCGCCCGCATGCCCCAACCCGGCGACCACGGCGCGCGCCAGCGTGGTCTTGCCCGCGCCCAACCCACCGGAGAGCGCCACCACATCGTCGGGCCGCAAGACGGCGGCGATGGCCGCGCCCAGGCGCTCCATGGCCGTGAGGTCGCCCAAGAGCAGTTTCACGGCAGTTCGACGACCGCCGCCGTGCCCTGCCCCGGCTCCGACAACAGACGCAACGTGCCGCCGTGGGCCTGGATCAACTGGCGCGCCAGTGGCAGACCCAACCCCTGCCGGCGTTCGATCGTAGTGCCGTCGTCACTGATCTTCACGCCATCCAACGCGCTGGCGAGCACGTCCTTGGCCATGCCGGGGCCGTTGTCTGACACCACCACTTGCGCCACGCTGCGGCCGTTCTGCCGCTCCCGCGCGACCTGGACCAGAATCCGCCCGTCCTCCGGCGTCGCGGCGATGGCATTGTCCAGCAGGTGGCCGAACGCCCGGGCCAGGCGGCGGCGATCACCCTTGATCGTGCCCATCAGGTTGCTGCCTTGCAGGTCCAGCGTCAGCCCGGCGCGGCTGATGCGGGTGGAGCGTTCCTCCACCAGCGTGCGGATCAGCGGCATCAGTTCCACGTCTTCGCGCGCGAGGGGGAGCAACCCGGCCTCGCTTTGCGACAAGTCCAGGATCGTCTCGATCTGCTCGCCCAGCCGCTCCGCCGAATCGATGATGGCCTGCACATATTCGGTTCCGGATTCGCTCAGCTCGCCACCGACACCCGCCTGCAGCAGCTCGGCAAACCCACCGATCGACGTGAGCGGCGTGCGTAGTTGATAGCTCATGTTGGCCAGGAACCGCGTCTTCACCGCGTCCGCCTCTTCCAGCGCCATGTTGCGATCGCGCAGCGCGGCCTCGGCATTTTGCGAATCGCTGATGTCCAAAACCGTCAGCAGGCCATTGCCATCCGGCAGCGGCACGCCGGTGAATGCCAGCGTCCGGCCATCCTCCAGCACGATCCGCCCATCGGTCTGCGCGCGATCCAGCGTGGCGGCGCGCACCACGTCGCCCACCATCTTGACTTGCGCCGGCGTCTTGAGCCGAGGGGAAATCTTGCCCAGCAGCGCCTCGACATGCGGGTGCGTGTCCAAGAAATCGCTTTCCAGGCCCCAGTCCGCAGCAAAGCGCCGGTTCCACAATTGCATCCGCCCATCCGGCGCGAAGACGGCGATGGATTCGAACAAGCTGTCGAACGTGGCGGTGCGCGTGCGCAGCAGCGTGTCGCGCACGGCGGACAAGCGCAATTGCTCGGTGCGATCCTCGGCGATCAGCAAAAGGCCGCCATCGGGCACCGGCTGCGCCACGATGCGCAAGTGCGTGCCATCGGCCAGTGGCCAGGCCTCTTCCTGCGTCTCGTTGGCCGAGAACCAGCCCGCCCGCTCGCGCCGCCAAGCTGGAAAATCTCGCACTTCGGGAACGCGGCCCTTATCACGCGCGGCATCCAGCAAACGCTCAAACGCGGGCGGATCGGCCATCGCGGCGGGCGCGATCTTGAACAAGCTCTGGAACGGACGATTGGCGAAGGTCAGGCGTCGCTTGGCATCGAACTGGGCGACACCGGCCGAAAGCTGATCCAGCATCGATCGCTGCGCCTCGCGGAAGGCGCGGAAGGCGCGCGCCATCTCTTCCAGATCCTCGACATCCACCGCATAGCCCGCCACGCCCTCGCTGCCGAGCGGCAGATCGTGAACGCGATAGGCGCGGCGCTGGTTGTCGATCGTTACCGAGACCAGCCGCTCGATCGGCGTACCCTTGACGGCGGCCTGCATCGCGACTTGCGCAGCGGTGAGGCCGTCCACCATCTCGATGAGTTCGACGCCATCCTTGACCACTTGGGTCGCATTGTCGCCCGCCACGGCGGCCACGTAGGCTGAGTTCACCAGCCGCAGCGAGCCATTGGGCCGGCGGAACCACATTGGCATCGGCGCGGCCTCGATCAGCGAGACGAGCGCGGTAAAATCCCCCCGCGCCTGTGCCGCTTCCTGGCGCAGGGTGACCAGTTCGCTCTCGCTGTCGCTGAAATCGAAAACCCAGACGAGCGCCGCGCCGCCCGGTGATACCTGCGGGTCCGCCAAGTGCCCGCGCAGTGCCAGGCTGCGATTGGAACCCATCGGCGTGGCGACCATCCGGAAGGGCGTGGCGGTCTTCTGCGTGCGCAGCACCGCCTGCGTCAGATGCGCCAGCGCTTCGGCATCCAATCCGCGGTCACCGCCGTCCAGTTCGCTAAGATATTGCGGTACGCCATCCAGCCCCAGCCATTGTGCCAGCCGGGGCGAGGCCTCTATCCGGCCATCGGTGCGGACCAGCAGCGGCAGCGCCGGCGATTCCTCCACCATGCGCGCCAGGCGACGGGCGGAGCGCTGGTTCGCCTCGGCCTTGCGCTGGCGCAGGCGGGAGACGACGATCGCCCAAGCCGCCGCCAGCGTCCATGCCGCCATCAGCAAACCGAGCAGCACAGGTAGGATACGGTCCTGGTCCATCAGCTTCCGGCTATGGAGCGCGCGTCAGGCTATGACAATGGGTTGGAT
>NZ_CAXYKL010000034.1:0-3608 GCF_964277725.1 uncultured Novosphingobium sp.
GGCTCGCATAATAAGCGTCACCACCCCACCAAACATTCAAGAACGGTTCGACCGTCGCCTGCGAGCGATCAAAGTCGTGCGTCCTGCCTTCCGTCGTCCCCGGCTCAGGGTTGATCTGCCATATCGCGGATGCCGCGTCGTCAAGTAGGAAGACTTCACGTCCCATGATCTCTCGATATTCGATGCCAGCTGCGGGATAGGACTCGAACACGACGAGACTCCCTAGGCCGACTACAGGCAGGCTGAAGATGATCTTATAGTCGTCGATCCGAGGTGCCGGCGTCATACGGAGGTGCTCCCATCGCTACCTAACGGCACCGGGAAGTTATGTCTCTTCCGATCCCGGCCTTCCACAAACGAACCCGCCAAAGGGACGATCCCAGCCGCCTCATTTGGGATCGAGTTTCGGGAATGCCGGACGCTTTCCAAAATCCGTCTTTATTGCAGAAGTGAGAAAGTGAAGCCCTCAAGCCTAGGTGTCAGAACCGTTCGGTTGTGACGCTCAAAGCCAATCTACAACCCGAGGGTGAAAGCGGCGAGCCACGATTACGCAGATGGTGGGCAGACCTCGGGTAAGCCAAATGCCAGCGCGAGCAGCGGAGCGGGATAAGCGACAGGCGCGCCGCTCGGCCGCTTGGCGAACATCGAGTACCAGTCCGCGAGTCTCGGGCAATCACTCGGCAGCGTCACGCCGTAATGACCTTCGGCGAACTGCAATGTCGCCATGGCGATGCAGTCCGCGATCGTGACATGCTCGCCAGCTAGAAACGGTCCGTCCGTCTCGTCGGCTAGTTTATCGAGCATTCGCAGGCGCCCGATATAGGCGTCCGCTGCGAAGGTGGCGGCCTCTCGGCTTTGAAGCTCACGTCCGGTGAAGAGCGGGCTGGCCTTGTGGCACCAAACGCCGAATTGCGTCGCGGCTTCGTCCAGAACACTCACCAGCTCGCGCGTACGCGCACGCTGTTCCGGCGTCGAGCCCAGCAGGTCCGGTGATGGAAAACGCTCCTCCAGATATTCGAGGATTGCGATCGAAGACCGGATGAGCGTTCCATCCTCCGTTTGCAGGATCGGCACGGTCCCCATAGGGCTGAGGTGGGCCATTTCGGGTGCCGGCCAGCCTGCCATCGCATCGAACGCGATCCGCTTGATGCCGGTGATGTTCTTCTCGACTAGGTAGATGCCGATGCGGCGGGGATAAAGACCCCAGGCCAGTTCATAGAGCGTCATGGACATGGATATTCCTCAGGCGGCCAGCGGCTCGAATATGAGTGATTGATGGAGCGAGATGCCCGCCGTCACGCCATCGGCCGCTGCCCAGCTTGCGTTGTGGGGCGCGCGGGCGATGTCGCCGGCTGCGTAGACGCCGGGAACGGTAGTCAGCTTGGCGGCATCGGTGCGGACGATTTTGCCGAAGGGGCCATCGTCGAGCGCACAGCCGAGTTGGTCGGCGATCGGGCTATTCAGCCGTGAGCGTGGGGCGAGGAACAGCGCGTCGATCGCGGCCGTTCGCCCGTCATCGAGCAGCAGCGACGACATGGAGCCGTCCCCGCCGTGCAAAGCCCGCACGGGTGCCGGTTCGATCGCGACGCCGCGACGATCCAGCAAGGCACGGGCGGCCTCTTCGGGCAGGGCGTTGCCGTTCAGGTAAAGTGTGGTCGGTCCCCAGTCCGCAATCAGTACTGCCTGATGCACCGACATGGGAGTGATCCACAGGACGCCCAGCTTGCCGCCGCTATGCTCGAAACCGTGGCAGTAGGGACAGTGCAGCACACTGCGCCCCCAGCGTTCGGCCAGGCCTGGCACGTCCGGCAATAGATCGGAGATGCCGAACGCCAGCACCAGCTTGGCGGCAGTCACTACCTCACCTGTACTGAGCAAGACTTCGAACCCGCCCGCCACCGCCCGCGCATCGGTCGCGTTGCTCGCAATAATCCGCACGGTAGGGTATCGCGCGACCTCCTCACGCGCCTCAGCGATCATCGCGTATGGATCGGCACCATCCTGACCGAAGAAGCCGTGCGAGGCGTGAGCAAAGCGATTGCGCGGTGAACCGGCGTCGATAATGCACACGAACCGACGTGCGCGGGCGATATGAATGGCGGCGGACAGACCAGCATAGCTGCCGCCGATGACGATAGCATCATGCTCCATGGGTGTTCTCCAGATCGATGGATTTGCCGCTTGCGACCATGCGGGTGTGAAAATCGGCGCTCAGCGCTGCCAGCGTCACGCCCGCGAAGCGTTCGAGCAACAGCGCCTCCGCATCGCGGAAACCGGCTTCAAGTGCGGCATTGACCGCTTCCTCAACTAGGCAGCCGGGCACGTCTGTGCGATTGCCCATCGCAAACAGCTCTGGGCTGTCGAGCGCTACATACACGTCGCGCAACGTGACCGAGGCGAGGTCACGCTCGATCGTCCAACCACCGCCATGGCCCTTTGCCGAGCGCACCATCCCGGCATCGCGCAGACCTGACATGATGCGTCGGATCACGACCGCGTTGGTCCCCATGATGACAGCCATCGTCTCTGAAGTGACCGGACCATCTAGCTCGGCCATGTGGAGCAGGACGTGCAGCACGCCAGACAATCTTGTACTGCGTTTCATGCACCATTTGATGTTGCATGAAACGCTTGGAGTCAACTGCCGACGTACTAGCTTTCAGATCAGGCAGATACCTAGCGGTGTCACAGCCGTCCGGTTGTGACACCTCCTCCAATCGCGCCGTTTTGCGTGGGTTCGAGGGTGTCAAAACCCTGGATCACAACGCCGGCAAGGTGAGTAGATATGGTGGTGGAGAAAGCGGCCGATACATCTTTCCCACAAACGATCGGGAAATGGGAAAGCTTACCCCAAGCTCATTACCGGACTGGCGGCTGCATAAGCTCTATCGTGATGTGATCGGGACCTGAAACATAGGCCACCAAAGTCCCCTTGCGTGGACCACCCGCGATTGGCAACGGACTACCCTTGGCTTTCCATCCTGCTGCCTCAACGCGGGCGATGGCGGCATGAATATCTTTCACGGTCAGAGCCAGGTGAGCCGCACCGATCGCCCCCGCGCTGGAAGGCACCGCCCCATTCTGGTGCCCTTTTGAATATTGCAACAATTCGACCGCGTAACCGCTCGGTGCCCTGACGATCGCCGTTTTCACACTCGGATCATCGACACCGGTCACCTGATGCAAGAAGTCGCCCCCCATCTCCGATTGTCGCTCAAGGGTGAAGCCGAGCGCTCCTGTCCAAAACCGAATGGCTTCGTCCAGAGACGATACGGCGAAGCCCGTGTGGTCCACGGTAATGACGTTTGCGGCATCGTTCATTGCTGCACTCCCACTGGGCCGTGCTTGCATTGTCTGTGTCTGCGCGTTGGCTGCAACCGACGCCAGCAGCATGGCGAATATGATCTTCATCGTAACGCATTAGGGCACGGATGCTTTCTCGAAAAGGAACGGCAGACGAGATGGCCGTCGCTTTTCCACGAGGATCGAGTTTCGGGAATGCCGGACGCTTTCCAAAATCCGTCTTTATTGCAGAAGTGAGAAAGTGAAGCCCTCAAGCCTAGGTGTCAGAACCGTTCGGTTGTGACACTCCGTTCCAGGGCAGGTGA
>NZ_CAXYKL010000035.1:0-2543 GCF_964277725.1 uncultured Novosphingobium sp.
GTGATCCGTGTAGACCCGGCCCCGGGCCAGGATGGTGCCGGGATCGAGTATCGCACGTACGCCGCCGCCATCGCCCGGGAATTGACCCGTCTAGGCTATGCCGAAGCCGTGCCGGGCGGTCTCGCGCCCAGCCAGATCGCGGTGCTGAGCGTCGATCGCGAGACACTGGCCCCCCAACGCCGAGGCAGTCCGGTTTCGGTGGGCGTAGGCGGCGGCACCGGCTCTTTCGGGTCTGGCGTGGGCCTGGGCCTTGGCATCAACCTTTCCGGTCCACCACCTGCGCAAGTCAACACGCGTCTCAGCGTGGCCATCCGCGATCGCGGGAGCAATCAGAACTTGTGGGAAGGCCGCGCGCAATTTGGCGTCAGCGCCAAGGCACCTCTGGCTCAGACGTCGCTTGGCGCGGCCAAGATGGCGCAGGCATTGTTCAAAAGCTTCCCCGGGAACTCAGGCGAAACGATCATCGTCCCATGAGTGACATTGCGATCACCTCCGCCTTCGATTCGGGCAATATCGAAGTCCGTTCGATCTTCGGGGACGAGGCTCTCCTGAAAATTCGGCCGGATCAGGATTCCAGTTTCCTGCAGTGGTTCCACTTTCGCGTTTCCGGCGCACGCGGACGGGCCCTGACCTTGCAGATTACCGGCCTCAACGGTTCTGCCTACCCGATGGGGTGGCCGGGCTATCGCGCGCGTGTTTCGGAAGACCGCCGGTTCTGGGGCCTCGCCGATTGCGCGTGGGACGAAAGCCTTGAGGGCGGCACGTTGACGATCCGCTATAAGCCCACCAGCGACGTGGCCTGGTTCGCCTATTTCGCGCCCTACTCGATGGAGCGGCATCACGATCTGGTTTCGCGAATCGCCTCCGCTCCGGGCGTGTTGTACCGCACCCTGGGCCAGACGCTGGACGGCAGATCGCTCGATTGCCTGGAGGTGGGCGACGGTCCACTGCAAGTGTGGCTCTACGCCCGGCAGCACCCGGGCGAATCGATGGCCGAATGGTGGATGGAAGGCGCGCTGGAATTGCTGGCCGATCCCGCCAGTTCGGTCGCGCGCGAATTGCGTCGCCGCTGTCGCCTGCATCTGGTGCCCAATGCCAATCCCGATGGTTCGGCGCGCGGGCACCTGCGCACCAACGCTGCTGGCGTGAACCTCAACCGTGAGTGGCTGGATCCCAGCGCCGAACGCTCTCCCGAGGTGCTCGCGCTACGCACAGCGATGGACGAGACCGGGGTCGATTTCGCCATGGATGTTCATGGGGACGAGGCCATCCCCGCGGTGTTCATGGCCGGGTTCGATGGCATTCCCTCGCTTCGTTCAGAGCAGGCGGAAGGCTACCGGCGTTTCATCGCGATCCTGGAGCGGCGCACGCCCGATTTTCAGACGCAGCGTGGATACCCCGTTGCGCCACCTGGCAAGAGCAACCTGACGATGTCCACCAACCAGCTGGCCGAGCGCTTCTCGGGCCGGGGATGCGTGGCGATGACCTTGGAGATGCCGTTCAAGGATCACGACGACGCGCCGGACCCGCGCCAGGCATGGAGCCCCGAGCGGTCCGCGCAATTGGGCCGGGATTGCATGGCGGCGCTGCTGGAGTGGCTGGAGAGCCGCGACAATGTTGGGCAGGTGGCGGATTATCCCTGAAATTGCCACGCTGGCCTCGGTGCGGGTATGGCGGCGGTAAGGACAGGACGCTCCGCGCGTCTTAGCCCGCCTTGTTTACCGTATAGTCGATCCTGATCCGCACCCAGGCCCCCACTTGCGGTTTGTCGTCGATCCGGGGCGGACGCACCAGGAATTGCCAGGCGGCGTTCTGCACAGCCCGCCCGAACCCTGAACCACGCGGCGATTCACCCAGGATCTGGCAGTTGTCCACGTGGTAGCGATCGATCGTTTGGCAAGCGATCAGACCCCAGCCTTCCAGCCCGCCCTTCTGCGGCATGTACGTTGCCAATTCGGCATCGGTGGGGCGGCGATACCAGTCGGCATCGTACAAGGTGACGCCCCCCGGCCCCTCACCCGGACCTTGGGCCAGGCGGGAATCGTTGCCGCGGCCATCACTGGTCGATCCCTTTGTACGGCCTTTCATCTTGCCGATATCGGATGCTGCCATGTCCGCGCGTGACAGCTTGATGAGGCCGGGAATGCCGTCGTCCGCGTCCGGGCTTTCGACCTGCTTTTGGATCGTGATCAGCGGCTTGGGTCGGCTGACGGGCCGTTCTTGCGCCTTGGTGGCGACTTGCGGGGACTTCGGCCTGGGCTGACTGGTCTTCGCCGCCTTCTTGGGATCGTTCGATGCCACGTCGAACGAGACGGTCCGGCTGTTGGGTACGAAGGCCGGCGGGGCCACCGCCTGGTAGATCGCCAGCAGCACCACGATGACGATGATTCCGATCGACAGCGTAGCCGAAACCGCTCGCTCGCGCGGGGAGCCGGGCTGGTAACCGGTTGAGAGCCGATAGCTATCCACGTCCATCGGGCGCGGCGCTAGCGGGGAAGCGTGCGTGCGGCAATCGCACGATGATGGCGGCGACATTTCGTGAC
>NZ_CAXYKL010000036.1:0-5558 GCF_964277725.1 uncultured Novosphingobium sp.
CTTGGCCATCAGGCATAGCCCTGTGCCGTCCCACCAGACCAGCTTGATCCGATCACTGCGCTTGGCCCGGAACACATAGATCACGCCGGAATAGGGATCGCCGCCGTACTCGGCACCTACCAGCGCATCCGGGCCTTTGCGGAAGTCAACCGGACGCGTCGCCACCATCACCTTTGCGCCTGGGCCGATCCCTATCATCAGCTGGCCCCAGCCTGCAGAGCTTGAATGATCGCCACGACCAGATCGGTCCTGACGGCCTGTCCGATCCAGACCACGGCGCCACCAACTTCGACCTCAATGCTATCGCTCGAGCTCGGCGGTGAGCCACCCACGACTGGCACAAGCATGGGCTCTTCGCGTGGGGGAAGCTTGGCGGCCTCCATCGCGTACCGCAGCTCCCTGCGCCACGTATACAGCAACGCCGGGCTGATCTCCTGCTCGCGAGCAAAGGCCGCGACGTTGTCGCAGCGCTCCATCCCGACCACCAGCTCCACCTTTTGCTCCAGCGCCCAGACGCGGCGCCGGCCTGCCAGTCGGCCAAGGACCTCGACGCGCCCACCAAGCTTCAGAGGCGCTCCAATGTTGGTGTCCAATGCGGTCGTAAGGCTCGGCTCGTCGATCCCCGCACTTCAGCCACAGACCCCGGGACAGGCAAGGTGACGTCGGAACACCGCTTACCGCGATCGTATCGTTTGTTTACCACCTCGATCGTTCGCACCGCGCGCACCTGTCGATCGTCACCCCTTAGCAGCGCCGATGCGGCACTGCAGTGCCTGATGTTCATCGAATATCCCTCGGAAGAGTGGCGCCTTGGCGATTATGCGAGCTAAGTTGTTCACATCAGTTCATCGCCATGTTTACTCACTCGACCGCATGTGATTGTCTGCGAGCAACAACCAGAAAAAACGGGATAAGTCGGATGTTTGAGTCGAAGCTTGGAGCAGTCACCATGCTGGCTGCGTGCTCATGGGGCTTGGTTGCCGCTGTCGCCAGCGTGGTATATCTGCAGCTTACATAACGCAGTCCATCAGGGCTTGCTGGTGATGCGCAGGAAAGCTTCGATCCCGGCCTAGGCGCAGCCCATGGTGGTGGACTTGTTAAACCCGCGCCTGCTTGCCCATCATAATCGCGCCCAGGAACGTCGTCGCGGGCATCGCGAACAGGTTAAAGACGAACAGCGGAATGTTGTCGTCGAAGGCAAGCGGCATCGGCGGCCCAGACTGGACCGCCTGGGCAACCAGGCTACTTGCCGCATCGGCAAACATCGGCAGGATAATGTGTTGGCTGCCGGGCCGGTGGTTACGGTCATCGCGGGCTCACGCCATCTGCCTGCCCGTGAAGACGCTCGCTGAGGTGGATTGCGTCGGAGCAGTTCTAGCTTGGGACCGCAATGCCACCGAGCCGAGCATTTGGAAAGTGGTTGAAGAGGTTTTTTCCTAACGCGGACCAACCAGAGCATGCTTGGTGACGAGCGAGTAAGTGTTTTTGATTGATGCTCCGATGCTGCCGTCCGATAGCACGATGTACACTGCGTTTGAACAGGCCATGGAGGGTGCGGAACGAAAGGACAGCGGCTGCCCCTGCATCAAGTCATGTGCACGTTCATGCCTGCGCTCTTATTTGCTCTTGCTTATGGTAGCCCACGCCTTGGCTTAGGGCCGCTGGCTAAGCGCTGGCGATCGGCTGGACATCGCAATCCGAGTACGGTGAGCTACCAATGCTATCGCCTCAGGTACCGAACTCTTGGCCTCGTACAGACAGAACGTTGGCCAGATGGCACGCTCCAGTACCGTGCTGTGGTAAGGCATCCAGTCCCACCGGATGAATGGCGCGGCAAAGTGTCAGCATTGGCATGTAAGCCACGTGTCGAGGGCAAGGTACAGACTCAAACAAGCAGCTTCATGCCGACGACACGCACGCTAACCTCCTACAAGTCACATAAGAATAAGTATTGAACGGCAGATACTTGCCGCTCAGGTGGCATTATCTTGCAGCCTGGCCATTAAGTCCGTGTGTGACCGTGTCGTTCTTTGGTGCGGAGCAGAAGGATCGACATCGTGGTGATAGAAGAACTCAGATTGCAACAGCTTGCGATCTCAAGACGGGCCGAAGGTCCCAAAGCTGCGGAGCCTCAAACCAGCCTTGCTGAGGCGTCAACGCGTTCACCTACCGCTCTCGTCACCTCGACCACATCGTCGCTATCTGTTGCTCCGATTCCAGTGGACGTAGAGCGCGTGGCTCAGATCCGGCGAGCCGTAGAGAACGGGACCTACCCACTTGTGCCTGCACGCATCGCAGACGCCATGATCGCGGCAGGCATGTTACTTAGCATGCCAAGAAATGATCAAGGCGCATTAGCGCGAAATTGGACCGGCAGCAGCACCTGAAACAGCAACCTTTGAATCGATCAACGGTGCGCTAAGCAATTGATTTCCGGCCTCTGTAAACACGGTACGGCACCGACGACGAAAGGGAATTCGTCGCCGGTGCTCGACCGAGTATAGTTGCGGTGCGACCCGAAGGATTCAAAAAGTCCTAACAACTAAGCGGCGACCTCCTTATATACCGAGGGCAGACCGTTCCTTAATGGAATGCTCCGATCACGATGATCTGCAATAACAATGCACTGCGACGCCCGCGCAGGATTGCTACGAGTGATATCGGTTATCCCAATTCGCCACAGTACCACGATCCGCCTGCAATCGGTAAGGTGGCGCCCAGGGCTGGTCCGCCAGAAAAATGGGCGGCTAGGCCATTCGCAATGATCATTATGAGACTGGAGCTTCTTGAGGCTAAGCGGGAGGGACATGCCATCCCCATCGGCGCCAGCACGTCGAAGCCGACCGCCTGAGGTAAGCGGGTAACCGCCTCCGTCCGCTAGCCGCCCATCTGCAGGGTGCAGCAAGAATTGATCATGCTATCTTTATCGAAAGTTCTTCTCGTCAATCTTGATTCCCCGAAAACGCGACTGACTTGTTGTTATAACCAACGGCAATTAGTCAATGTTGGAGCGCTCGAGAGCCGCAATCCGGAATTGCTGGGTGCGGGTGTTCCTGACCGCAAGGACACCGAGGAGGAAACCAACTTGCCGCCTCCGCGAGGGATTCTGAAAGGATTGATACTGCCGTAAATGCCGGAAGGCTCTACAGGTAAATCGACACCTATATCCACTTCCAGACTGCCCGGCGTTTTAACGCATCACTGCTGGAGATGAGCGGATGCTCCCTGTCGGACCAGGTAGCCGTTATACTTAGCCGCCCGCACGAGGAGACAACCGTTATCATGCTTACTACTTGGCGTGCCGACATCCGAACTTTTTGTCGCCGAGCAGGGGCCGGATATCGTATGGACGCTTGAAGATGTAGGGGACGGATAGGGGCAGTCCCGTGCAACATGTTCTGCTAAGGTAGGCTGAGGGGTATGGATGCTATTGGGTTGGTCGGCCTTATGAGTTCACGTTTTCAACGCCTTTTGTACGACCACGCTATGATAGAGGCTTCCATCACTGCACTTAGGCCGCGTCAGTGCGGTGTTTCCTCAATGTCTTCAGGTCGCGCCCGACCTTCACTGGCTGGATCATTGCCTATCAAAGGAGATCATTGCCTATCAAAGCAGAACGTGTCTGGATGTAGAGAAAGCACGCGACGTACTTCCGTCGCACAAGACCGCAGCGCGCTCAAAGCCAAGCGGGACCTTCGAGAAGGCCGAAATGGTGCTTCACCTGTTCCACTATCTATGTGGGCATCGGCCGGATACCCATCGCATCAATACGATGAAATCCTCCCTTTTCGCGTGGATCGGCTGGCTGATGCGGGCGAAAATGCCACTGGTGCTGCAGTGCCGCCATTAACAAAGTATCAATCGCTCGCTTCCGCTGACTGCGGATGGGCGAGCACGAGTAGGAGGTGCCTCGGGTCGAAAAGATCTAGAAATATAAGATCAGGGGCGTGTCCGGCCAGGATGCACAACCGAAGACTAAGGGTCTTCGCTCTGCGTTGAACCACGCGAAGGCTGCCAACAGAATGGGTGCGGCACCCAAAATCCCTTCAATCGACAAGCTGACGCAATCAAAGCGGCGCAAGCTCACGCTCGCCCCAACTCAGCTTGGTATAATCGTCGCGGTCGCGGATCATGAGCCGGAAGTACAGGCTGGGCCATGGCTATCGATCGCAACCGGCGTGCGCCCTGATGCCACTTTTGCCTTCAACCCGGTCGCCCAATGACGCAGCGCGGTCACCGACATGCAGCCCTTCGGTGCTTCACTCTCGAACGAGCCCAACCCGATTGTGCCGGTGATCGAGACTTTGCAAAATCTGGTCGCAGCATGGCCGCCCGGCGTGACTGTAAGGTAGCGGCGAACTTGGCGGCGCAACATCCGTTAAAATCTGGGCCATTTCCAGTCGGTGATTCAGGAGACGATCCGCCAGACCGAGGCGATCCACTTGCGCAATAGTAGCGGCCTCGGAGGGTAAATCAGCGCCCTGATTGACCACAAGGACCGGACGGACCCGCGGGGAGGCGCCCAGCAAGATTTATGCGGATGTCGCCTGGCTCCAATATGGAAGGCGACAAGTCGTGCGTTTAGCAAACTCTGGGAGCAGGTACCTCAAGGCGGCGTGCTAACCATTTGCTGACCATCAGCGATGACAACTAATTCCCTCGTTAGGCGGAGGCCTAAGAGGCGGGGAAACCAGAGGTTTAGGATGGTGGGCGGTGAGGGGCTCGAACCCCCGACCCTCTCGGTGTAAACGAGATGCTCTACCAACTGAGCTAACCGCCCGGCGCGGCTCTGAGAGCCGCTGACCGGATTGCGCTATGACGCTGCCAAGCCGCCTGGTCAACTGAGCAATCCCACGCGATTGGTTCAGATCGGTCCTGCGGTGCTACCAACCTCCACGAAATAACGCGCCATCGCGTCGGCGCAGCTGTCGCTGAGTTCGATGAAGGCACGGCGGCGGTCGATCTGATCGCCGACACGGACGAACTGGCCTTGTTCCACCATCTGGCCGATCCAGCGCAGCGCCGTCGTCGGCGGGACGCCCGAGGCGATGCACAGCGAAGTGACGGATACCCGGCGATGCTCGGCCCGTGCGGCCGTCAAGTCCAGCAGCATGTCCCATGCCGGATCGCCAAAAAGCTGCCCATCAAAATGACGCGCGCGCAACTGGCGATGGCGGATGATCCGGCGCACCAGGCGGGGATCGGGCAACGCCGGCTTGGTGAGCCGCATGGCGCCGCCCTCCTGCGGCGGGCTTAGCACACGATCAGGCTTTGCGGCAGAGGCCGGGGCAGCATCCGGCGCGCGTTGTTCAGGGGCAAGTCGCTCGATCCGACCGGCGATCTGGCCTACCTGTTCGGTCAGACGCATCAGCAGATGCCGTTCATCCTCCGACAGTTCACGCAGTCTCGCGGAGGGGAACTGCGCCAGCACATGCCCCAAGGCGATCACTCGATCGGCCCGATCCGGATCGACGAGAATCTGCGCCCCGCTCTGGTCCAGGCAGCCGAACACATCCTCCAGCGCCTCCACGGTTGTGGAAACGATCAGTTTCGCCCCC
>NZ_CAXYKL010000037.1:0-3902 GCF_964277725.1 uncultured Novosphingobium sp.
TGGAGCGGGTAGCGGGAATCGAACCCGCATAGCCAGCTTGGAAGGCTGGTGCTTTACCACTAAGCTATACCCGCGCGCGCTTGGCACGACGTGGGTGGCGATTGCCATGCAGGGGCGGGGCGCGTCAAGCTCTGGTTGGGCGGCGTTGGGGGACGATGTGCTCCATTGGTAATTTTCTTGCCTTGTTCGGCAACATCCCCTATGTGCCCGGCGAGCAATCGGCGCGCAGGCCTTTCATGGCCGGCCCGCAATCCGCGAGCAGCGTGAGATCCCGGCGCAAACAGGCCGACGATCCGCTTCGGATGAGCGGTTGCCTTAGCCAGCTTCCTTTTCACGCAGGGTCGCATCAACGAACCCTTGCGATGCGCGCCATTCCTGTGCGTGCCTTGCGATATCGCGAAAGTATTTCATGTCCTATTTTTCCGACCTCGGCCTGGCCGAGCCTATTCTCCGTGCGCTCGAAACCAAGGGCTATGCGGACCCGACGCCGATTCAGCGCCAGGCGATCCCGGCCCTGATGGAAGGCCGCGACCTGCTGGGCATCGCCCAGACCGGCACCGGCAAGACCGCCGCGTTCTCACTGCCGTCGCTCCACCGCCTGGCGGCAGATGCCAAGCCGCGCCAGAACGCCGGCTGCCGCATGCTGATCCTCAGCCCCACGCGTGAGCTGGCGGCGCAGATCGCCGAGAACATGCGCGGCTATGCCAAGTATCTGGCGCTCAACGTGCAATGCGTGTTCGGCGGCGTTCCCGTGGGCAAGCAGGCCCGCGCGCTGGAGCGGGGCACCGATGTCCTCGTCGCCACGCCCGGCCGCCTGCTCGACCTGATCGACCAGCGCGCGCTGACGTTGCGTCATGTCGAGATCTTCGTGCTCGACGAAGCCGACCAGATGATGGACCTGGGCTTCATCCACGCCCTGAAGCGCGTGGCCGCGATGCTGCCCAAGGACCGCCAGAGCCTGTTCTTCTCTGCCACCATGCCGCAGGCGATCGCTGACCTCGGCCGCCAGTTCATCAACAACCCGGTGAAGGTGGAAGTCGCCCCGCAGTCGACCACGGCGGAGCGCGTTGAGCAGTTCGGCATCCACATCAACCAGGCGGAAAAGCAGGCGCTGCTGACCATCAACCTGCGCGATGGCCTGGCGAAGGACGAGGACGGCCAGAGCAAGATCGACCGTGCGCTGGTGTTCAGCCGCACCAAGCACGGTGCCGACCGCATCGTGCGCCACCTGATGACCGCGGGCATTCCGGCGGCCGCGATCCACGGCAACAAGAGCCAGGCGCAGCGCACGGCGGCGCTCGGCGGCTTCCGTCAGGGCACCGTGCGGGTGCTGGTCGCAACCGACATCGCCGCGCGCGGTATCGATGTGTCGGGCGTCAGCCACGTCTACAACTTCGAGCTGCCCAACGTGGCCGAGCAGTATGTCCACCGCATCGGCCGCACCGCGCGCAACGGCGCGGATGGCATCGCCATCAGCTACGTCGCGCCGGACGAGAAGCCCTACCTGCGCGACATCGAGAAGCTGACTCGCGTCAAGCTGATGCCGCTGCCGCTGCCTGAGGACTTTCAGCGCCAGGCCGCGCGCCTGCCCGCGCCTTCGCGCAAGACGACGGAGTCCGAGCAGCGCAATCCCCATGCTCGTGGTGGCCAGGGTGGCCGCTCGGGTGGTGGTCGCTCCGGCGATCGCCAGGGTGCGCCGCGCCGTGATCGTCCGCAAGGTGAGCGTCCCGCCGGTGGCCGCGACGATCGGCCTCGCACCGCAGGGGGTGATCGTCCCCAGGGCGATCGTCCGCAGGGTGACGGCCAGAAGCGCAGCTTCCGCCCGCGCGGTCCCAAGACCGTGGGCGCGCACAAGAACGGCGTTCGTCGCGCCAGCTGAGGTTCGTGACGGTGCAACGGGGCAGCCGGGGCCAAATCGCCCTGGCTCCACAAGCCACGCGCAGGCATAAGGCCGGACATGTCGGATAGCCTCATCTCCGCGATCCTCGCAGCGGCGCTCTCCGCGATCGCCATGACGGTGATCGTGGGGGGACGCTACGTGATCACCAGCGGGCTTTTCGCCTGGATCACCTCTCGCGTGCGTCCCGGCCTTTACCAAGGCATGGGGCCGCAGATCGGGCGGGAATTGCGCTGGTCGCTGCTGTCGGCCGCGATCTACGGCATTCCGGCGGGCATCGTCGCCTGGGGCTGGCAGCAGCGTGGCTGGACGCGAATCTACACCGACGTCGACGCCTATCCGCTATGGTGGCTGCCCGCCTCCCTGCTGGTCTATCTGTTCCTGCACGACACTTGGTTCTACTGGACGCATCGCTGGATGCACCGGCCCAAGGTGTTCGCGGCGGCCCATGCGGTACATCACGCCAGTCGCCCGCCAACGGCCTGGGCGGCGATGAGCTTTCATCCGCTGGAGGCGCTGACCGGCGCGATCGTGGTGCCGGCGCTGGTCTTCCTGGTGCCGATCCACGTCGCCGTGCTGGGCGCGGTCTTGCTCGTCATGACGATAATGGGCATAACCAACCACATGGGGTGGGAAATGTTCCCGCGTTGGCTTGTTCATTCACCGTTGGGAGCCTGGCTGATAACCGCCAGCCATCATCAGCGCCATCACGAGCAGTATAAATGCAACTACGGCCTATACTTCCGGTTCTGGGATCACTTATGCGCGACCGATCGCGGACTGTCGGCACCCTGATCGTAGCGGCGGCGCTGCCGGCACTCACCGGGGCCAGCCTGCCCACGCCCGATGTCAGCGCCGTCATCACCGGCCTGCGTTCCCACAACGGCCAGCTGATGGCCTGCCTCACCGCCCGGCCGGACACGTTTCCCAATTGCCAGAACGACCCCGAGGCGCGGCGCCTGATCGTGCCTGCCACGTCTCCCACGCTGGACTTTGGCCGCGTGCTGACCGGCCGCTACGCGATCGCCGTGATCCACGATGAGAATTCGAACGGCAAGCTGGACAAGCGGCTCATGATCCCGCGCGAAGGATTCGGCTTTTCACAGGACGCGCCGGTGGTGATGGGGCCGCCCAAATTCTCCAGCGCCGCCTTCCCGGTGGGCAGCGTGGGTGAGCGTCTTTCGATAAAAATGCGTTACATGTTCTGATCTTGTCGAGAGAGGACGCGCACCCTACTCCGGTCTGGTGGCGGATGCGGACCCCTCTCTGACCAGCAAGGTCCTGGAACCCAGCGGGCATCCGCGCCCTGGCACCGGCACCTTTTCTCCCTTCCGCTACCCCGTGTTCCGGGCGATCTGGATCGCCAACTTGTTCTCCAACGTCGGTGCGACGATGCAGTCGATCGCGGCGGCCTGGATGATGACGGAACTGACAACGTCGCATCAGCTGGTTGCGCTGGTGCAGTCCTCGGCTACCGTGCCGATCCTGCTGCTGGGCGTGTTTGCCGGGGCGATCGCGGACAATTACGATCGGCGGCAAGTGATGCTGGCGGCGCAGATCGGCATGCTGGTGGTATCCAGCGCGCTGGCAGCGATGACCTACGCCGGGTGGATCAACCCGGTGCTGCTGCTGGCGTTCACGCTCTCCGTGGGCATCGGCACAGCGCTGAATTCACCCGCATGGCAAGCCTCGGTTCGCCAGCAGGTGGACCCTTCGCAATTGCCGCAGGCGATCGCGCTCAATTCGATCTCGTTCAATATCGCCCGCAGCGTCGGCCCGGCGGTCGGCGGTGTGCTGCTGTCGATCTGGGGGCCGCCCTTCGCGTTCCTGATCAACGCGGTGAGCTATATCGGCCTTATCGGCGTGCTGCTGTGGTGGCGGCCCGCGCCGCGCCAGATCGATCGGAGGCCGATCATTCCGGCGGTGCGCGCGGGGCTGAGCTATTGCATTGGATCGCAGCCGCTGCGCCGCATTCTGACGCGCGGCCTGGCGCTGGGAATCGGCC
>NZ_CAXYKL010000038.1:0-14372 GCF_964277725.1 uncultured Novosphingobium sp.
GCCGCCTCCGCGCGTGAAGCACGGGCCGGGGCCAGTGCTCGCGCCGAGAATGAGGATGCCCGGCGCGTCGAGATGAATCGGTTGTCCGGTGAGCGTTTCCAATCACCGCCGCCGCTGTTGCCGGGTCGGTTCGGGTTTGACGAAGCAGAGATTCGCGGCGCGGCGCAGGAATCCGCCGAGATGGAGCGCCTTTCGTCGGAGCGCGAGCGGATCGGCCCGGTCAATCTGGTGGCCGCCGACGAATTGGTCGAGGCGGAAGGCCTGCTGGGCACCAACGCTGCGGAAAAGGCGGAACTGACCGAAGCGGTCAATCGGCTGCGCGGCTCTATCGGCAACCTCAACCGCGAAGGACGCGAACGACTGCGTGCCGCCTTCGACGCCGTCGACACCCATTTCCAACGCTTGTTCACGCGCTTGTTTCAGGGCGGGCAGGCGCATCTGGCGCTGATCGATTCCGACGATCCACTGGAAGCCGGGCTGGAGATCTTTGCGCAACCACCCGGCAAGCGGCTGCAATCGCTGACGCTCGCGTCCGGCGGCGAGCAGGCGTTGACGGCCGTCGCGTTGATCTTCGCGCTGTTCCTGACGAACCCCGCGCCGATCTGCGTGCTGGACGAAGTGGACGCGCCGCTGGACGACGCCAACATCGAGCGTTTTTGCGACCTGCTGGATACGATGGTCGCGGAAACGCACACCCGCTATCTCATCGTCACTCACAACGCGGTGACCATGAGCCGGATGCATCGTCTGTTCGGCGTGACGATGGTGGAAAAAGGTATTTCGCGCTTGGTCAGCGTGGACCTTGGCGGCGCGGAGGAACTGTTGGCGGCAGAGTGAATGCCGCCAGCACGAAGGTCAGCCTTCGGCGACGACGGCCCGCGCAGCCTCTGCCGCAGCTTCACGCTTGGCGCGCGATTGCTCGGTCTTCTGGGCGCGATCGGCCATGTCCCGCCATGCCGCTTCGGAGCGCAGGGCCCGATCACGCACATTGTCCAGTTGCGCCGCTTCGGCAGCTTGAGCAGCTTCTTCGGCACGTTCCGTCGCGAACTCGTAGCTAATGCTCATGGGCGCTCCTTTCCGGGAGAAAATGGTACAGGCCGTGGGCCAGACCGATCGCAAAACGATCGGCCTGGCGATCGGCTTCAGGCGGCCGTGATGTTGGTCGCCGATTCCTTGCCATTGCGGCCACGCTCGACTTCGTAAGAGACGCGCTGGTCACGATCGAGAGTCTGCATGCCGGCGGCCTGCACGGCAGAAATGTGGACGAAGCTGTCCGCGCCGCCATTGTCGGGCTGAATGAAGCCATAGCCCTTGTCAGCGTTGAAAAACTTTACGGTGCCGATAGGCATATGCGTTTCCTTTCGAGAAACAGGGTTGCCCGGCCGCAACATGCGACAGGGCCGTGCGTCAGGTCGTCAATCGAAAGGAAGTCGTCGGAAAATCTGCGCTCTTCCCTCACAAGTGAGGTCCACAACGCTCGTCAATCGGCAAAGTCCGTCGCAAAATTCGACGTCAGCGAGGTTCTATTAGCACATCGACCGCCATTCACCTAATTTCTGACGTGAGCCGCATCAATCGCTAGGGTCTGCCGTTATCGGACTCGCGCGATGATGATAGGTTGGTGAGGAAATGCGTCATTTCCCGGAGGCCGCGCTCTGAAATCTCCAGGAAGGTGCGGCGCTTGTCTTCCGGATCGTTGCGTTTCTCGATCAGTCCGCGATCGCCCAGGATCGATATCCAGCGCAGGGCGGTGGTGGCGGGGACATTGGAGGCGATGCACGCGGATGTGACGCTGACCCGTCGCCCGCGGCCTTTCTGGATAAACAAATCCAGCAGAATATCCCAAGCAGGTTCCCCGAAAAGATCATGACCAAAGGTCTCGGCCCGAGCCGAACGCAGATTGTAAAGCTTCTCGGCGAAATCGATCCGATCTCTTGGCCGTGACGGTGAAGACGCTGTTTCGACCGGATCGATCAAAGGTTCATCGCTGAAAAGGTCAAAAGCGGCGCGTAGCAGCTCCCGTGCCCGCTCATCGGCAATCATAACTGATGCAAGCAATACAGTTTCCTAAAATTGACTACTAAGTACATTTAGGTCACTGCGTTTAGGTATATTAACCTAGGATTATCCAATTTTCATAAGGCGTTTAGTGATGCCGTTGCCACCGCCCCATAGCAGCGAACGCTCTCGATTTTTTAAAGGCGTGCTTGAGACCCTCGAGCGATACGCGAAGCTGCCATTTGCCGGGAAGTGCTAACGGCGGGGGCCGCCACGCCAGCCGGATCGACCGCCACCGTTCGCCCTGCCTTCGAAGCCGCCGGCGCGGGGGATGCCGCCTACTTCGGCGCCGCCCCGGCCCCGCCAGCCGTTGAAGGAGGGACTTGCGGGCCGGTCCACTCCGGCCGCGCCGCGATCTCCGCGCCATTGCCCCCGCCAGGCACTGCCCGGTGTCGCTGGCGTACCGGGGGTGACGCCACCAAGCCGCGCACCATCGGGACGGCCCTGCCAACGCTGGCCCTGCCAGCCTTGGCCCCGCCAGCCCTGACCCTGCTGGTTCTGACCCTGACGATCCTGCCCCTGCCAGTTCCGGCCCCGCCAATCGCGGCCACGCCACTGCTGACCCTGACCATTTTGACCTCGCCAGTTTTGGCCCCGCCAGTTCTGGCCTTGGCGATACTGACCCTGCCAGCCGCGCCCATCGCGATCACCGCGACGGCCTTCCCAATAGCGGCGCTGGCCGTCGTTCCACTGGGTACGGCGACCGCCCCGATCGAAGACGTAAACGCCATATCCAGGGTAGTAGAAGTCATTGTACCAGCCACCATACGGCGAGCCGCCATATGCAAGGTTCGGCCCATAGCCGTAGCCATAATCGTCGTAGTAGCCCGAGTTATAACCCAGACCGCCATAACCATACGTGCTTGAGCAGCCACCCAGCGCGACCGCAAACCCCGCCGCGGCAGTCGCCGCGATGAAGCGTTTCGTGAAGAACACCATGTTCATATCCTCGTCGTCGCGCGTCGCATCGGCGCGCCATGCAAAAGACAGAACGTTAATCAGGCGATAAGAGTTTCACGCGGGCTACGGGTTTGCCGAAGCGTGAGGGACGAAGAGAACCGTACCACGTCCCCCCCGTCTCAAAGCGAGATTCAATCGTGCTCGCGATCGCCCGCACCGACGTACAGTTCGCGGCCACCTTCTTCGTACTTCTGGCTCATCGCTTTCATCCCGGCTTCGGCTTCTTCTTCCGAGGCGATGAAGGTCTGCACCGGCTGGTTCTGCTTGGCAGCGAAGTCTCGCACTTCCTGGCTGATCTTCATCGAGCAGAACTTGGGCCCACACATCGAGCAGAAGTGTGCGGACTTCGCGCCCTCTGCCGGCAATGTCTGATCGTGATACTTTTCCGCCGTATCCGGATCGAGCGACAGGTTGAACTGGTCACGCCAACGGAACTCGAAGCGCGCCTTGCTGAGCGCATCGTCGCGGACTTGCGCGGCGGGGTGGCCCTTGGCGAGATCGGCGGCGTGCGCGGCCAGCTTGTAGGTGACCACGCCGACCTTCACGTCGTCACGGTCGGGCAGGCCCAGGTGCTCCTTGGGCGTGACGTAGCAGAGCATCGCGGTGCCGTACCAGCCGATCTGGGCGGCGCCGATGCCGCTGGTGATGTGGTCGTAACCGGGCGCGATGTCGGTAGTGAGCGGCCCGAGCGTGTAGAACGGCGCTTCGCCGCACGCTTCCAACTGCTTTTCCATATTCTCCTTGATCTTGTGCATCGGCACGTGGCCGGGGCCTTCGATCATCACCTGGACGTCCTGCGCCCAGGCGCGCTTGGTCAGCTCGCCCAGAGTGTAGAGCTCGGCGAACTGGGCCTCGTCGTTGGCGTCGTAGATCGAGCCGGGGCGCAGGCCGTCACCCAGCGAATAGGCGACGTCGTAGGCCTTCATGATCTCGGTGATCTCGTCGAAGCGCTCGTAGAGGAAGCTCTCCTTGTGGTGCGCCAGGCACCACTTGGCCATGATCGAGCCCCCGCGGCTGACGATGCCGGTCATCCGCTTGGCGGCGAGCGGCACATAAGGCAGGCGCACGCCGGCGTGGATGGTGAAGTAGTCCACGCCCTGTTCGGCCTGCTCGATCAGGGTGTCGGCAAAGATCTCCCAAGTGAGGTCTTCCGCCACGCCGCCGACCTTTTCCAGCGCTTGGTAGATCGGCACGGTGCCGATCGGCACGGGGCTGTTGCGGATGATCCACTCGCGCGTGTCGTGGATGTTGCGGCCCGTGCTGAGGTCCATGACGGTGTCGGCGCCCCAGCGGATCGACCAGACCATCTTGTCGACTTCGCTCGCCACGTCACTGGCAACGGCGGAGTTGCCGATGTTGGCGTTGATCTTGACCAGGAAGTTGCGGCCGATCGCCATCGGCTCGGCTTCGGGGTGGTTGACGTTGCTGGGAATGATCGCACGGCCCCGAGCAACCTCATCGCGCACGAATTCGGGCGTCACATAGTCAGGGATCGAGGCGCCGAAGCTTTCGCCGTCACGCTTGTATTCGGCCAGACGGGCGCGGCCCAGGTTCTCACGTTCGGCGACGTATTCCATCTCCGGGGTGATGATGCCCTTGCGCGCATAATGCATCTGGCTGAGGTTGTGCCCTGCCTTGGCGCGCAAAGGACGGCGCAGCGCGGTGGGGAACGGCGGAACGCCGCCCGAGCGGTCGGGGCCGAGCTGACCATTGTCTTCCGGCTTCACTTCGCGCGGGGCATATTCCTCGACATCGCCGCGAGCCAGTTGCCAAGTGCGGCGCAAGGGGGCGAGACCGGCGGCGATATCGATCACGGCGTTGGGATCGGTGTAGGGCCCGCTGGTGTCATAGACGCGGACGGGCTCTTCGCCACTGCCCGGCTCCAGATGGATTTCGCGCATGGCGACGTTCAACGGACCGACGTGGATTTTCTTCGATCCCCGAATCGGGCCGGTCGTGACGCCGATCTCCAGCTTGGAATTGATGTCCGCCATGCGCAGCGCTCCTCTTTGGGCGCGGGAGCGGATCACGGAACTTAAGTCCGGCCAACTCCCTCCGCCCGTGCTAACGGGTTCAGGTTCGACGGGTCGTGCGGAGCATACCCGCACCTCTCAGCCGCTTGCTGGCTCCCCGGTGGTGGTGCGTTGATAGACGCCTGCCGCGCCGCCGTCTAGGCGGCTTGGCATGACCATGCTCTATCGTCTTGACGCAAACGCGCGGCAGATCGGCGCTATGCTGGATGTGGAGGCGGGGGAGGATCCCTGGGCTGGTGGACACGTAGCGCCGGGCAACTTTGCGCCGGTGATCACCGCCGGGCGTGAGTTCGTGGCGGGGCCGCGTCCCTCGCAACACGCGCCTAGACGGATGGTGCCGCGCCTGTGGGGTGTCCCGCCGCCACCTTCGGCGATGGAGGCGCGGCCGGTGCTGTCCGTACGTAACATCGAAAGCCCGTTCTGGATCGGCAACTTGCGCAACAGCGAGTTTCGCTGCCTGGTGCCCGCGACGGCGTTTATGGAATGGGGCAAGGGCGTGGACCGCGCGGAGAAACGTGTGCGCCACTGGTTTGCCTGCACCGATCAACCGGTATTCGCGCTCGCAGCGGTGTGGAAAGACAGCGAGGTACCCAGCTTCGCGCTGCTTACGTGCGAACCTAATGCGGCGCTGCGATCGGCCGGGAAGGATGCGATGCCGGTAATCGTCCCGGCAGATCGCACGGTCCAGGACGTGTGGCTTCGCGGGAGTTGGGAGCGCGCAAAGGAATTGCTGCTGCCCTATTCGTCTTCGCTGATGGCCATCAGCTAAGGGCTACGGGCTTTCGAAAAAGGATGATGCGATAAAGGGTTGCGCCTCACGTCGGATAATCACATTTCGACGGCGTGACCGTAAGCCTCGATGAACTCCTCCAGCAAATCCGGGCGTGCCGGGTTTGCGAACAAGCCCTGGGGTTCGAGCCCCGGCCCTTCGTCGCCGCATCGCCAACGGCGCGGCTGCTGATCATCGGGCAGGCACCGGGCAGCCGCGTCCATGCCACCGGTCTCGGCTGGCAGGACGCCAGCGGCGATCGCCTGCGTGATTGGCTGGGCATCGACAACGCGACCTTTTACGACACCGCCCGCATCGCCCAGATGCCCACTGGTTTCTGCTATCCGGGCAAGGGCCAGGGCGGAGACCTGCCACCCCGCCCGGAATGCGCACCGCTGTGGCACAAGCCGCTGTTGGCGCGATTGCCAAAGGTGCGGCTGACGCTGCTGGTAGGATTGCATGCGCAGAAACTGTATCTGCCAAAAAGGTTCGCCCCGAACATGACCGAGGCGGTGCGCCGCTGGCAGGAGGCGCCAGACGGGCTGTTTCCCCTGCCCCACCCAGCTTGGCGCAGTCGGTTGTGGATGGCGAACAACCCCTGGTTCGAAGCTGACGTGCTCCCCCGCCTGCGCCAGCAGGTTCAGGCGGTGATCGCCTGAACCCCCCGTCCGAAAAAAGGCAGGATTAGAAGGTGTAAGCCACGCCAACGCCGCCCAGCCACTGGTTATCGTCACCACGCAAGCTGGTGTAAGGCGTGTCCTTCGCGTCGTTCAGCATCTTGGTATAGGCCACCCCGGCAAACACCGAGAACCCACCGTTCAGCAAATTGCCGTCCAGGTCGTAAGCGCCGGCCAGGCCCGCCGTTATGCTCTCCCAGCCCTTGCGGGCGTTGTAGGTCGGCAAACCGCTGGCGAAGCTCTGCCCCGGAGTGACCGAGTAGTAATAACGCGCGTACTTGCCGTCGACATGACGGGCGCCAACGTTCAGCGCCACGAACGAGCCCTTGCTGAGGGGAGTGGTGTACGTGAGGTTGGGCGTCCAGATCATGCCCTTGTAGGCCTTGGCCACATCCCAGCGGACATCGGCCGAAAGGGTGAGCGAGTCGTAGGGATTGAGCAGCTTGTAGCCGGTGATCCCCGCGGTCGCGCCCACTTCCACGGCTTCGTTCAGCTTGCCGGCTGCGCGCACCACGCGATCCTTAATGCCGCGCGCACGATTGGCCGAGTACGTCACCGTGGGTCCGAAAGAGAAGCCGATCTTGGCATCGTCGGCATCGGGGATCAGGTCCAGCGCGATACCGCCGGCACGCGGGTTGATGCCGATGCCGCCCAGTTCGCCCTTCACGATCGGAAAAGGCGTGATCGTATAGTCGTCCGAGCCGCGGTAGCTGGGCATGTAGACCCCGCCCACGCCGACGATCAGATAATCGCCATCCAGCTTGGAGCCTTCCATCATATCCTGCGCCAGGCCAGGCGTGGCGGACAGCGCGACGCCAAGGCCGGCGGCAAGAGCAAGTTTACGCATCGGTATAGATCCCCATGTAATCGACCGGGAAACGCCGAACCCGATATTGCGTTGCAGCGCCACGCAGTCCGAGTGCGGATTGCAACATCACCGTGTCATTCCGGCAACGTTTCGTTTCCTGAACCCAGCTTGCGCTGCATCATGAAGATGTCCGCCCACTGCCCCTGCTTCCAGCCGACTCCGGTCAGCGTGCCGCAGGGCAGGTATCCGGCGCGCGCATGCAGGACCACCGACGTCGGCTCCGTCCCGGCGATCATGGCGAAGGCCTGGCGAAATCCCCGCGCCTCGCAAGCGGCGATCAGGGCATTGATCAGCGCCTTGCCGATCCCCCTCCCCACCGCATCCTTGTGGACATAGATGTGCGTTTCGCAACTGAAGCGATAGGCCTCTCGATCCCCGAAACGCTCAGCATAGGCATAGCCCAGCACCGCCCCTGCGCCGTCGCGAACCACCAGAAACGGATAGCCTTCGCCCAGCACCCGCACGATCCGCTGAGCGATATCCTGTGTGGTCGGCGCATCGGTTTCAAAACTGGCGGCGCTGTTCGTCACATAGTGCGCGTAGATACCGGCAATCGCGGTGGCATCCTGTTCGCAGGCGTCGGAAACGGTCAGCTCATCGTTCATCGAATTGAAACATGCCCCAAAGCCTTCGCTGCGCCAAGTTGCAGTGAACGGTCCCCATCCCTACACGGGACGAACATGAGCGCCCCGTCAACAGATATTGCGATCCTGGGCGGTGGTCTGGCTGGAGGTTTGATCGCCCTGGCACTGGCCGCGCGCCGTCCGGACGTGTCCGTAACCGTGATCGAAGCGGGCGATCGGTGTGGCGGCGATCACGTCTGGTCCTATTTCGCGACGGACGTGAAAGACGGCGCGGACCTGCTGGAGCCTCTGGTGGCCGCACGGTGGGATGGCTATTTCGTGCGCTTCCCCAAGCGCAGCCGCGCGCTTCGTACCCCCTATCGCAGCATCACCAGCGAGCGGCTGGATGCCGTGATGCGATCCGTCCTTCCGCCTGAGCGCCTGCTGACGGGCGCTGTGGTGACGCAGGCCCTGGCCGATCGCGTTGTCCTCGCCGATGGCCGCACCATCACCGCAGGAGCGGTGATCGATGCGCGCGGAGCGGCGGGCTTGCCGCACATGGCGGGGGGCTGGCAGAAGTTCGTGGGCCAGATGCTACGGCTCAAGGTACCGCACGGCCTGACCCATCCCATCGTCATGGACGGATCGGTCAGCCAGACAGACGGCTACCGCTTCGTCTATGCCTTGCCCTTCGCCTCCGACGCGATCTTCGTCGAGGATACCTATTATGCGGACGGGCCCGAGATCGACCTGCCCGCGCTGCGCGAACGGATCGCCGCCTACGCCGCCGCGCAGGACTGGCGGGTGGAGGCTATCGAATATGAGGAAAAAGGCGCCCTGCCGGTAATCGGCGCGGGTGATCTCGACGCATTTTGGCAGGCGACAGCCACGCCCGGCGTGGCCCAGGTGGGTGCACGGGCAGCGCTGATCCACCCGTTGACCAGCTACTCGCTGCCGATCGCGCTGCGCCTGGCGCTGCATCTGTGCACGCTCGACTCGCTCTCTGCAGAGGCGATAGAGAAGGCCTGTCACACGTGGGCGCGGCGGCACTGGCGCCATGGACGGTTCTATCGGATGCTGACGCGGATGTTGTTCGGAGCCGCCATGCCAGATCAGCGCTACAAGGTTCTGGAACGATTCTACGGCTTGTCCGAAAGACTGATCGAACGTTTTTACGCAGGGCAGTCGAACCAGATGGACATGCTGCGCATTCTGGCGGGCAAGCCGCCCGTGCCGATCGGCGCGGCGGTGGCCAGCCTCAGGGGCAAAGGGCGGCCGTTGGCGCCGCTAGGAGATTTGAAATGAAGCGCGCGTGTGTGATCGGAGCAGGATTTGGCGGCCTGGCTCTGGCGATCCGCCTCCAGTCCGCCGGTATCGCCACCACGCTGATCGAGGCGCGAGACAAGGTGGGCGGGCGCGGCTACGTCTGGGAAAAGGAAGGCTTCACGTTTGATGCCGGCCCCACCGTCGTCACCGACCCCGATTGCTTGAAAGAGCTATGGGCGCTGTCGGGCAACAACATGGCCGACGATGTCGAACTGATGCCGGTCATGCCGTTCTACCGGCTGAACTGGCCGGACGGCACCAACTTCGATTATTCGAACGACAACGCCTCCATGCGCCGCGAATTCATGCGCGTGGCACCCGATGATATCGCCGGGTACGAGGATTTCCTGGCCTACTCCGAAGGCGTCTATCAGGAAGGCTACGTCAAGCTGGGGCATGTGCCGTTCCTGGACATCGCCAGCATGGTGAAGGCAGCCCCGGCGCTGGCCCGCTATCAGGCATGGCGCTCGGTCTATTCGATGGTCTCGCACTTTGTGAAGAGCGAGTATCTGCGCCAGGCCCTGTCGTTCCACACGCTTCTCGTCGGGGGAAATCCGATGACCACCAGCGCGATCTATGCCCTTATCCACAAGCTGGAGAAGGACGGCGGCGTCTGGTGGACCAAGGGTGGCACCAACAAGCTGGCCCAGGGCATGGCCCGCTTGTTCGAGCGGCTGGGCGGCACCGTGCGCCTGGCCGACAAGGTGGTGCAGATCCACACCATCGGCGATCGGGCGACCGAGGTGGAGACGGCCAGCGGCTGGCGTGAACGGTTCGACGCGGTCGCCTCCAATGGCGATATCGTGCACACCTATCGCGATCTGCTTTCGGGCAATCGGCGCGGGCCGGAGATGGCCAAATCGCTGGCGAAGAAGAAATTCTCGCCCAGCCTGTTCGTCGTCCACTTCGGGCTGGAGGGCACCTGGCCCGGCATTCCACATCACATGATCCTGTTCGGTCCTCGCTATAAAGGCCTGCTGACCGACATCTACGAACATGGCGTGCTGCCGCAGGATTTCTCGATCTACCTGCACCACCCCACCGTCACCGATCCGGGCATGGCGCCTGCCGGCAAGAGCACGTTCTACGCGCTTGTCCCGGTGGCGCACATGGGCAAGCTGCCGGTCGACTGGGACGAAGTCGGCCCGATCCTCGCCAAGCGCATCCTGGACGAAGTGGGCCGCCGCCTGATCCCGGACATCCACGATCGCATCGTCACCCAGTTTCACTATGCCCCGACCGACTTTGCGAACGACTTGTCCGCCCACTTGGGCAGCGCGTTCAGCCTGGAGCCGATCCTGACGCAAAGCGCCTGGTTCCGTGGCCACAACCGGGACGACAAGCTAAAGAACGTCTACTTGGCCGGCGCGGGCACCCATCCCGGCGCAGGCATTCCCGGCGTCGTCGGCAGCGCAAAGGCGACGGCAAAGCTGATGCTGGAGGACTTGCGGTGAGCTTGGCAGCTGCTCCCCAAGTGCCATTTTTCTGCGTGCGCCCACTCCTTCTTTCTCCCTCGCAACATCACATGAGCTATCAGGAATGCCCGTCATGAAACGCCTTGCCGTCTATTGCGGCTCTGCCACGCCCGCCGATCCACGCTACATGGAGCTTGCGCGCGAAGTCGGCAGCACGTTGGCGCAGCAGGGCATTGGCGTCGTCTATGGCGGCGGAAGGCTGGGCCTGATGGGTGCGATAGCGTCCTCCGCGCTGGAGGCGGGCGGCGAAGTGATCGGCGTGATCCCCGAAGCGCTGGTGCGGGGCGAGGTCGCCAATCACGATTGCCAGCTGACGGTCGTAAAGACCATGCACGAGCGCAAGGCCGCCTTCACCGACCTGTCGGACGGGTTCCTGGTCCTGCCCGGCGGGGTCGGCACCATGGACGAGTTGTGGGAGGCGGTCAGCTGGGCGCAGCTGGGCTATCACGCCAAGCCCGTCGGCATTCTCAACGCGCTCGGCTTCTATGACGGGCTGCTGGCGTTCAACCGACACATGGCAGAGGTCGGCTTCGTGCGTCCCGCCCACCAGGGGATCATCCTGGCAGAAGCGGAGCTCAGCCTGCTGCTCGAGCGGATGCGCGCGCATGAGCCGCCCCGCACCATCGTCGCCATGGACCCGACCACGCTTTGACCTTCCACCGGGCCACGCCGCAGCGCCTGTCGCGCGAAGAACTGGTCGAGGCGGCCCGCGTATCGATACGCAAGGGCTCGGCCAGTTTCCGCGCCGCCAGCCGCCTGTTCGATCGCACGACGCGCGAACGCGTTTGGATGCTCTACGCCTGGTGCCGCGCTTGTGACGATCTGGCCGACGATCAGGATCACGGCGGTGCGCTGGGCCCCGGGCTTGATCCCGAATCGCGCCTCGCCACGATCCGCACGCTGACCGAGATGGCCTTTGCCGGGGAGCAGACCGGAGAGCCCGCGTTCGATGCGCTGGGGCAGCTTGCCCGCGAAGTGCCGATCACGCACGCCATGGCAGAGGATGTGATCGCCGGCTTCGCGCTTGATGCGGCGGAGTGGCGTCCGCGTTCCGAAACCGACATGCTGCGCTATTGCTACCACGTGGCAGGTGCGGTGGGCGTGATGATGGCCGCCGTCATGGGTGTGCCGGAAGGCGATGAGGATACCTTGGACCGCGCGTGCGACCTGGGGATAGCCTTCCAGCTGAACAATATCGTGCGCGACGTGGCGGAGGACGATGCGGCGGACCGGCGGTACCTGCCGGTCGAGTGGACGGTGGAGGAGGACATTCCCCCCGGCGAACTCACCAAGCCGCACTACCGCGCCGGGCTGGTCCGCATCGTCGCGCGGGCGTGCCGTCTGGCGAGCGGGTACGAGGCATCGGCTCGCGTCGGCGCGGCGCGGTTGCAGTTTCGCCAGCGCTGGGCGATCCTGTCCGCCGCCAACATCTACGGCGCGATCGGGCGCAAGGTGGTGGCGCGCGGCGACCATGCCTGGGACCATCGCGTGCGTACCAGCAAGGCCGAAAAGCTGCGCCTGGTCGCTTCGGCGGCACTGGCGGCGATACGGCGCTCACCCACCCCGGCGATCGCTCCCGGCCCCTCACGCAGGCAACTGGCGGCCCTCGCCCGGGCATGATCGCTGACGGCATGGCCGCATGCGATTGTCATGAAGGTGCAGCAAAAGACCACGTCCCGCGTTTCTCGAAATAGGGAAGCTAGGAGGACATCATGCTTTATACGATTGCCGCGATCCTGTTGGTACTTTGGCTACTGGGCGTCGTCGTTTTTAAGGTGACGGCAGGCGTCATCCACCTGCTGCTGGTGATCGCCCTGATCGTCGGCCTGGTCCAGTTGTTCCGCGGCCGCAGGGTTTAACCGCGACGCCCCTCAACCCGCTTCCGCTTTGAGTGGCGGCGGGTTGAGCCGGCGGAACAGGACGCCTCTTTCCGAGTAAAATACCAGCGCCAAGGTCAAGCTGCCGCCGATTGTCATGGCAATGAACAGTGGTATGGCGGTTCCATCATAGACCTGCCCGATTACCGTACCTAGCAGCGCGCCGATCAAAAGCCTGGTGAAAGCCGTGATCGATGAGGCTGCGCCTGCCGTCCGCGAAAAAGGTTGCAAGGAAATCGAGGCGAAGTTCGACCCGATAAAAGTCACCAGACACATACTGGCTGCAATGAACGGCACGAAGGTCCATAGCCCTTCACCTCGCAGCAGGCTGAGCAGGTGGACGGCGGCGATGAAAATATAGACGATCACCGCGGTCTGCGAGACGCGCCTTGCGCCAAAACGCTCCACGATGCTGGCGTTGACGAAGTTCATTCCTGACATGGTGAGGGCAATTCCGCCGAAAATCAGCGGAAACATCGTTCCCGCGCCGAAGTGTTCCACCAGCAGCTGTTGGGACGAATTAAGCCAGCCGAACATCACGCCTTGCATCATCGCCGCGCCCAGCAAATAACCGATGGATGCGCGGCAACGGAGAACCTCCGCCATGTTCCCGATGATGACGCCCGGCTTGATGGTTTGGCGGTAGTCGGGATGCAAAGTCTCGGGCAGACGCAGCCAAACCCATATCAGCAAGGCGCTCGCCAGAATGGCCATAACCGCGAATATCCAGCGCCAATTGGCAACTAGCATCACGCTTTGTCCAACCGTTGGGGCCAGCATCGGCACGACCATGAAGGTCATCGCTACCAAGGACTGAACCCTGGCCATGCGATCCCCGCTGAAGCGATCGCGGATGATGGCCATGGGCATCACCAGCAATCCCGAAACGAACAAACCCATAAGGCCGCGTAACGCCAGCAAGGCATTGAAATCCCAGACCAGGGCAGATGCCAAAGACAGCGCAACATAGATCGCGAGGCACACCATCACCACAGGGCGGCGGCCGAACCGATCCGCGATCGCACCCGGAAACAGCGATCCCACGCCGCTGCAGATCAAAAACACCCCAATCGTCAATTGACGGTGATTTGGGTCGGTCACGCCAAGATCGCGCGAAATCTCACCCAAAGCTGGAAGCATGACGTCAATCGCCAGAGCCTGCAGCGCCTGGATGCCCGCTAACAGGCAAACGAACTCCGTTTCTCTGAGGGGAGGTTGGGGGCCGGTGGGGAATCGCATTCTGCGGCCATGGCGGATGCAACGGGAGCTTGCCAGCGATGATCTTGGTATTACGGGCAAATCGCCCGAGGGCCCATCGCGAAAACCGAATGCGTTTGCTAGGATAAGGCGATGGCCGATGCCTACGATCCTGACAACTCCGACACCGAAGTCGGCCTCCGCAAGATCATCCACGTTGACATGGACGCGTTCTACGCCAGCGTTGAGCAGCGGGACGATCCCAGCCTGCGCGGCAAGCCGCTGGCGGTGGGTGGATCGTCCGGCCGGGGCGTGGTGGCGGCAGCCAGTTACGAGGCGCGCAAGTTCGGTGTGCGTTCGGCCATGCCATCGTCTCGCGCGGTGCGGTTGTGCCCGCAGCTGATGTTCCGCAAGCCGCGTTTCGAAGTGTACAAGCAGGTGTCCGATCAGATCCGGGCGATCTTCCTGGACTACACGCCCCACGTAGAGCCGCTTTCGCTGGACGAGGCCTATCTTGATGTCACCGACGACATCCGGGGCATCGGCTCTGCCACCCGCATCGCGCAGGA